>NZ_DASWSJ010000035.1:0-77545 GCF_036402745.1 Actinophytocola sp.
GTCCGCCCCGGGCCGAGGACGTCGCGCTTGTCCGGGGTGAGGTCGAAGTGCGCGGGGTTGACGTCGAGCTCCACCCACTCGTCGATCGCGTCGAGGGCCATCTCGGGGGACACCTCGAACCCGACCCCGGCGGCGAGGGTCGCGTCGGCGCGGTGGACGAGGGTCTCGTGGGCGAACCGGCGGGCCCAGAACGCGGTGGTGGCGTACTCGAACGGGGTCCACAGCGCGGCGTCGGGCCCGGCCGCGCGCAGGGTCTCGGCGAGCCTGCTGGCGCCGTCGAGGAGCCAGGCGGCGGGCAGGTCGGCGGAGTCGTCGCCGTCGAGCTTGCGGACCTGGTCGTCGGGCCGGAACTCGGTCGCGCGGGTGCGGACGATCTCCTCTGCCCAGCGGTGCCCGCCACCGATGTGGCGCACGAGGTTCCCGAGGCTCCAGCCAGGGCAGGGCGGCACGGACGCGCGCAGGTCCGCGGTTCGCAGACCGCTCGTGAGCAGCTCGGTCTGGGTGACGATCTCGGCGCAGTGGCGGTCGAAGTCCATCGGTTTGTCTCCTCGCGGGCGGTGGTCCGTCCCGAGGAGTCGGAGCCGGACGGCGCCTCTCGACACCGTCCGGCGGGCAGTCTCAGCTCGACGGTGGGAACGGGTTCGGCGGCACGCGGCGGCTGGTGGTGGGCGAGTGGTCGTCCTCCCCGCTGCTGCTGCTGGTGGACGGCTGGCCGTGGGAGCGGTAGAGGCCGCAGACCTTCCAGTCGCCGTTCTCCTTGGCCACCGTCATGTCCCGCGATTCGCTCTTGTCGCCGTCGGCGGTCTGGACGAGCGTGAACGTGGCGCCCTGGGACGTGGCCTCGTAGCTCCTCATCGTCAGGTCGAACTGCGGCGCCTTGCCCGGCGACGCGCTGTAGCTCTTGGAGAAGTCGCGGGCGTCCGAGATCTCCTTGTCCAGCCGCCTGTAGTCGTCGGCGCAGGCCAGCGGACGCAGCGGCTGGAGGTCGATGTCCGCGAGGTCGGTGTTGAGGAGCGTCTTCAGCTTGCTCACGTATGTCTCGGCCACCGATCGGGGGTCCGAGCCGCCGCTGTCGCCGCTGGCCTTGTTGTCCTTGCTGAGCAAGAGGTACGCGCCGACCCCGCCACCGCCGACGACGAGGATCGCCACGATGATCAGGCTCGTGATGAGGCCGGTCCGCGGCTTCGACGGCGGCGGCCCCACCGGGAACCCGCCCTGTGGACCCGAGGCCCACGGCGTCTGCGGCGGATACGCGTCCGGACCGTACGGCCCCTGGTTGTAGGGGCCCTGGTTGTACGGCCCGCTGGGACCTTGCGGGCCGTAGGGACCTTGCGGCCCGTTGGGACCTTGCGGGCCGTAGGGACCTGGCTGCTGACCGTACGGGCCGGGTGGCTGTGGCGGATACGTCATGGCTCCCCCTGATGAGCGCCCTGCGTGGCGCGGGTCAGAGTAGTGGTGGTACCCCCATTCGGCCTCGGCCGGGTCTCTGCGACGATCACCGGCACGCACACGGCGAGGACAGAGGGAGCAGGGTGGCCGAGGTCAGGGCGAGCGGTCCGTTTCGGGTGGGGGATCGGGTGCAGCTCACCGATCCGAAGGGCAGGCACTACACCCTCGTGCTGGCTCCCGGCGGGCAGTACCACACGCATCGCGGCGCGGTGTCCCACGACGACGTGCTCGGCAAGCCAGAGGGCTCGCTGGTCAGCTCCGTCGGCGGCACCTCCTACCTCGCGCTGCGCCCGCTGCTCGCCGACTACGTCCTCTCGATGCCGCGTGGCGCGCAGGTGATCTACCCGAAGGACACCGGCCAGATCATCATGTGGGGCGACATCTTCCCGGGCGCCCGGGTGCTCGAGGCCGGCGCCGGCTCCGGCGCGCTCACCTGCTCGCTGCTGCGCGCGGTGGGGCCCGACGGCCGGGTGACCTCCTACGACGTGCGTGCCGACCACGCCGAGCACGCCGAGCGCAACGTCACCACGTTCTTCGGCGAGCGCCCGGACAACTGGGACCTGCACGTGCGTGACCTGGCCGAGCACGAGGGCGAGGTCGACCGCGCGATCCTGGACATGCTCTCGCCGTGGGAGATGCTGCCGGTCGTCGCGCGGAGTGTGATCCCCGGCGGCGTGCTGGTGATCTACGTGGCAACCACCACCCAGCTGTCCCGGGTCACCGAGGCGCTGCGCGAGCAGCAGTGCTGGACCGAGCCGCAGGCGTGGGAGACGCTCATGCGGCCCTGGCACGTGGTCGGGCTGGCGGTGCGCCCGGATCACCGGATGGTCGCGCACACCGCGTTCGTGCTGACCGCCCGGCGCCTGGCCGAGGGCGTGGTGCCGCCCCGGTTGCAGCGCCGGGCTCAGCGGGGCTGACCGGTCAGGGCACGCACCAGCCGTCGCCGCGCTTCTCCAGCGGCAGCGGCACGACCGTCGGCTCGCTGCCGTCGATGGTCAGCTCGACCTGTGCGGTGGCCTTGTTGCCACTGATCTGCGGGTTCTCCACCAGGCGGGCGGTGGCGTCGGGCGGGAACTCCTCGACCGTGCCGACCGCGTTCGGGTCGCAGGCCAGCTGCTGCATCGCGGAGATGTCCCGGCTCTCGATCGCCGCGGCGGCGTGCTCGGCGACCGTGCGGGCGGCGGCCACGTTCTGGTCCGCGGGCGGCGGGACGGGAACGACCGTGCTCGGCTGCTTGCCGCCCGGCTCGGACGTCGGCGCGGGGGAGCCGGGTGGCGCGGTGTCCGAGATCGTCGGCAGGTCCGGGTTGGCGTTGTCGCTCCCGTCGCCCGGCTTGACCAGCAGGTAGACCACCAGGCCCACGACGGCGAGCACGACGACCGCGCCGACGACCGCGACGACGGCACCGCGCTTGCTGGCCTTATCCTCGGGCGGGTCCTGCTCGGGTAAGTCCTGCTTCGGTAAGTCCTGCTTAGGTAAGTCCTGGTTCGCGTCGTCGGTCACCGGACCGCCCTCAGATCGCCACGCACCAGCCGTTCTCCCTGTTCTCCAGCAACAACGCGGTCTCGCCGTCCCCGACGGTCACCTGCGCGGTGCCGACCGTTCCTTCCAGTACCTCGACCTTGCCCAGCCGGACGTCGCGTCCCCCGGTGACCGAGTACAGCGTCCCCGGGTCGGCCCGCTCGCAGGTGAGCGCGGTGGCCGCGGCCTTGTCCCGGGCGTTCACCGCGTCAACGTAGTCCCGCGCGGTCGCCTGGAGGTCGCCGGACCGGGCCGGGCCCTTGACGGCGGACGACGCGGCACCGGTGCCCGGGCCCGAGCCACCGGTGTCGTGCGACGCCGGTGGCGGCGACCCGCCCGGGGCCTTCGGCGCGCTCGTACTTGTGGCCGGCGGCGGGCCGGCTCGCGGCTTGTCGTCCGGGCCGAACAGCAGCCAGCCGCCGAAGCCGATGACACCGAGCACCAACAGCAAGGCCAGCAGCAGCACGGCGATCATGCCGGCGCGCCGGACCAGCGGTCGGTCGGTGATCAGGCCTCCCCCTCACCACAGAACCGCCACTGGCCGCCCTCCTCGACGATCTTGATGAAGATGCTCGGCTTCTCGGTCGTGCCGCCCTTGGACAGCTGGAGGTCGATGTTGGCGGTGGCGGTGTTGCCGTTGACGCTCGGCGAACCGCTGGCCGTGGCGGTGATGTCGTAGGGCGCGAGGGTGCTCTCGAGCTCGGAGGTGTCGGTGCCGTACTTGCTCTTGTAGGCCGCGCAGGCGGTGCTGACGACCTCGGTGAAGCTCTTGCTCTCGTAGGCGGCCATGTAGGCGTCGCGCACGTCGTCCGGCGTGTTGCTGGCGTTGCCGGACGTGCTGTCGCTGGAGGGGTCGCTGCTGGTCGAGTTGTCGTTCGACGGCGATGTCGTGGGGTCGTTCGACTTGGGTGCCTGGGTCTGGTTGTTGTTCTGCGCGGCGGGCTTGTCGTCCTTGTTGAGGACGACGAGCGCGACGCCACCGCCGCCGAGGACCAGCACCACGATGACGATGATCGCGACGATCATGCCGGTGTTGCGCTTCTTCGGGGGAGGCGGCGGAGGCGTGCCGTAGCTGCCGAGGCCCTGGTAGGAGGACTGGCCGCCGTAGGGCGGAGTCTGCGGGGGTTGCTGCTGGCCGTACGGGTCCTGCCCGTAGGGGCCTGGCTGCTGCGGTGGGTAGGTCATCTCGGCCGGGACTCCTTCAACATGTGTGCGAACACCTAGCTAGACGGAGCCGTCGAACGACCCGTTCCCCTACGGAACGACATCGTATGGCCCCGTATGCGAGGATCGCCGCCGGGACGTGCCCGGCGGCGATCGTCATCGAGTTGTGGCGCCCGTCAGAGGTTGGGCTGCAGCTTGTCGATGCACCAGCTGCCGTTCTCGTTCTTCATCTTGAGCGTGGCGCTGATCTGGCTCATGCCCTGGGCCTCGGGCGGCAGGTTGCCACCGAGCTTGATGGTCACTTCCGCGCTGGCCGCGTTGTCGCTGTCCTTCTTGACCGCGCCGAGCTCGAAGCTGGCCGTGACGCCGTCCGGCAGGCCCATCTTGCTGACGTTGGCGACGTCCTTGCCGCTGGCGCTCCCGCCGCACGTGATCTTGGCCACGGCCTCGTAGTCCTGGTTGTTCACCGCGTCCACGGCGGACTTGGCGACGCCTTCAGGACTGCTCGTGTCCGAGCCGCCGGACAGCACGATGATGAGGACGACGACGACGGCGACGACCACGACACCCCCGCCCGCGAGAATCCACGGCAAGGGGCTTTTCTTCTGCGGACCGTAACCATAACCACCCGGCTGGCCGTACGGCCCGGGCTGTCCATATTGCCCCGGTTGCCCGTATCCGCCGGGCTGCTGCGGCTGCGGTCCGGTCTGCGGGTAGCCGCCTTGCTGCGGATAGCCCCCCTGCTGCGGGTAACCGCCCTGCTGCGGATAGCCACCAGGCTGCTGACCAGGGCCTGGCTGCTGTCCGTAGCCGGGCTGTCCTCCCCAGGGACCTGGCTGCTGCGGCGGTTGCGACATCGGTACATCTCCTTGTTCACGGCGACCCCGTCGCCAAGTCTGGTGTGGACGCCGGCGTCCCGACGTCGCCCTCAACCTGACGCACCGTAGCGGGTCATCGGTTCCCCGACTCGCTGAGATGGCCCAACCCACCGGCCGCGACCTCGGTTTCGGCGATGTGACGCGATGGTTCCGAGATGTGGATGCTCTTACTTTGTCGGTATGCACCGGTACCGTGGGGGGTAGGAGAATTAGCGGGAGGAGGTGCCGACATGCAGCACGATCGTCCCGGTGGTCGGCCAGAGGAGGCCGACGAGCACGGCGCTGGACCCGAGCCGGCTTCTGGGCATGAACCGTCGGAGACCGCCCAGATCCGGTTCCTCGAGGAGGAAGTAGCGCTGCTGCGCCGGAAGTTGACGGACTCGCCACGCCACGCGCGGCTGCTCGAGCAGCGGCTTGCCGAGGCGTCTGAGCGGGTCAGCCAGCTGACCGAGCGCAACGCCAAGCTTGTCGAGACGTTGCGCGAGGCGCGGAGCCAGCTACTGGCCCTGCGAGAGGAAGTGGATCGCCTGGCCCAGCCGCCCAGCGGCTACGGCGTCTTCCTGGCGGCTCACGAGGACAGCACGGTCGACGTGTTCACCGCGGGCCGCAAGATGCGGGTCGCGGCGTCGCCTGCTGTCGAGGTGGACCAGTTACGCCGTGGTCAGTCGGTACGTCTCAACGAGGCACTGACCATCGTCGAGGCGGGTGAGTTCGAGCGGATCGGCGAGGTGTCGACGCTGCGCGAGCTGCTCGCGGAGGTCGAGGAGGGCGTGCCGCCGGCACGCGCGCTGGTCGTCGGGCACGCCGACGAGGAGCGCGTCGTGTGGCTCGCCGACCCGCTGCGGGAGGCCACGCTCAAGCCTGGCGACTCGCTGCTGGTCGACAGCAAGTCCGGGTACGCCTACGAGCGGGTGCCCAAGGCCGAGGTCGAGGATCTCGTGCTCGAAGAGGTCCCGGACGTGGATTACGCCGACATCGGTGGCCTGTTCCGGCAGATCGAGCAGATCCGTGACGCGGTCGAGCTGCCGTTCCTGCACGCCGAGCTGTTCCACGAGTACGAGCTGCGGCCACCCAAGGGCGTCCTGCTCTACGGCCCGCCCGGCTGCGGCAAGACGCTCATCGCCAAGGCGGTGGCCAACTCGCTCGCCAAGCAGGTGGCGGCCAGCAGGGGCGACGGCAACGCCAAGGACGCCAAGTCGTACTTCCTCAACATCAAGGGCCCCGAGCTGCTCAACAAGTTCGTGGGCGAGACCGAGCGGCACATCCGGCTGATCTTCCAGCGCGCCCGGGAGAAGGCCTCGGAGGGCACGCCCGTCATCGTGTTCTTCGACGAGATGGACTCGATCTTCCGCACCCGAGGCAGCGGTGTGTCCTCGGACGTGGAGACCACCATCGTCCCTCAGTTGCTCAGTGAGATCGACGGCGTCGAGGGACTCGAGAACGTCATCGTCATCGGTGCCTCCAACCGGGAGGACATGATCGACCCGGCGATCCTGCGCCCGGGCCGGCTCGACGTCAAGATCAAGATCGAGCGGCCGGACGCGGAGGCCGCCAAGGACATCTTCTCCAAGTACCTCACCAAGACCCTGCCGATCCACACCGAGGACCTGGCGGAGTTCGGCGGCGACCCGGCGGCCACCATCGAGGCGATGATCCAGCACACGGTCGAGCGGATGTACGAGGAGACCGAGGACAACCGCTTCCTGGAGGTCACCTACGCCAACGGCGACAAGGAGGTGCTCTACTTCCGCGACTTCAACTCCGGCGCCATGATCCAGAACATCGTGGACCGGGCCAAGAAGGCGGCGATCAAGTCGGTGCTCGAGACCAAGCAGCCCGGCCTGCGCGTGCAGCACCTGCTGGACGCCATCGTCGACGAGTTCGCGGAGAACGAGGACCTGCCCAACACCACCAACCCGGACGACTGGGCACGCATCTCCGGCAAGAAGGGCGAGCGGATCGTCTACATCCGCACGCTCGTCACCGGCAAGAACCAGGAGTCCGGCCGGGCGATCGACACGGCCACCAACACGGGTCAGTACCTCTAGACCCATGGCTGTCCCGAGGGCGGCGGGCATCGAGCGACTTGGGCTCGGGCTCGCCGCCCTCGGCCGTCCGGCCTACCTCAACGTCGGCCGCGCCGAACTGCCCGCGGACCGCACGGTCGAGGCCATGCGGGCCGCCTCGTGGGACGTCCTCGACCAGGCCTACGCCGCTGGCGTGCGCTGGGTCGACGTGGCGCGCTCCTACGGGCTCGCGGAGGAGTTCCTGGCCGGCTGGCTCCGCGCCCGCGCGCCGGCCGACGTGACGGTGTCGAGCAAGTGGGGCTACACCTACGTGGGGGAGTGGCGCACGGACGCGCCGGTCCACGAGGTCAAGGAGCACTCGCTGGCCCGGTTCACCGAGCAGTGGGCGGAGAGCACGGCGCTGCTTGGCGCACACCTCGCGCTCTACCAGGTCCACTCGCTCACCGTCGACAGCCCGCTGTTCGACGACCTCCCGCTGCAGGACGCCCTCGCGGCGCTCCCGGTACGCGTGGGCTTCTCCACGTCCGGCCCCCGCCAGGCCGACGCGGTCCGCCGGGCGCTGGCCCTGGAGCGGCACGGGGTCCCGGTCTTCACCGCGGTGCAGTCGACCTGGAACGTGCTGGAGCCGTCGGTGGGCCCCGCGCTGGCAGAGGCGCACTCGACGGGCGCTCACGTGCTGGTCAAGGAGGCGCTGGCCAACGGCCGCCTGGCGGTCTCGCCGCCGCGGCCCGTCGCGGACCTCGCCGCCCGGCACGGGGTGGGCCCGGACGCGGTCGCGCTGGCCGCCGTGCTGGCCCAGCCGTGGGCGGACACGGTGTTGCTGGGTCCCTCGGGTCCGCGGCAGCTGCGGAGCAATCTCGACGCCCTGCGCGTGCCGGCGGTGACGCAGGTCACGGACCTGGCGGTGGATCCCGAGACCTACTGGAAGGATCGAGCCGCCCTTGCCTGGTCCTGACCGCTGTCCCCGTAGGGTGGTGACATGCGCCGGATCATGGGCACCGAGGTCGAGTACGGCATTGCCGTTCCCGGAGATGCCACCGCCAACCCGGTACTGACCTCCACCCAGGTCGTACTGGCCTACGCCGCTGCCGCGGACATCCCGCGTGCCCGGCGGGCGCGGTGGGACTACGAGGTCGAGTCACCACTGCGCGACGCGCGCGGGTTCGACCTCGGCGCGCCGGGCATGCCACCCGCCGACCCCGAGGTCGAGGACCTCGGCGCGGCCAACGTCATCCTCACCAACGGCGCCCGCCTCTACGTCGACCACGCGCACCCGGAGTACTCCGCGCCCGAGGTCACCAACGCCCGCGACGCCGTCATCTGGGACAAGGCGGGGGAGCGGATCATGGAGGAGGCCGCCATGCGCGCGGCCACCGTGCCCGGCCAGCCGCGCCTGCAGCTCTACAAGAACAACGTGGACGGCAAGGGCGCCAGCTACGGCACCCACGAGAACTACCTGATGGCCCGCAACACCCCGTTCACCTCGGTGATCGCCGGCCTCACCCCGTTCTTCGCCTCGCGCCAGGTGGTCGTCGGCTCCGGTCGGGTCGGCATCGGCGTGGCCGGCGAGGAGGCCGGCTTCCAGCTGTCCCAGCGCGCCGACTACATCGAGGTCGAGGTGGGCCTCGAGACCACGCTCAAGCGCGGCATCATCAACACCCGCGACGAGCCGCACGCCGACGCCGACAAGTACCGCCGCCTGCACGTCATCATCGGCGACGCCAACCTGGCCGAGATGTCCACCTACCTCAAGGTCGGCACCACCGCGCTGGTCCTCGACATGATCGAGAGCGGCCTGCGGTTCGACCACCTGAAGCTCGCCGACCCGGTCCGCGCGGTCCACACGCTCTCCCACGACCCCACGCTCAAGGCCACCGTCGAGCTGGCCAACGGCCGCAAGTTCACCGGCCTGGACATCCAGCACGCCTACCACGAGCTGATCTCGGAGAACCTCGACCGCACCGAGCAGGACCCGGTCGCCATGAACGTCCTCAGCACCTGGGGCGACATCCTCGACACGCTGGGCAGGGACCCGATGGAGTGCGCGGACCGGCTCGACTGGCCGGCCAAGCTGCGGCTGCTGGAGGGCTTCCGCGCCCGCGACGGCCTCGGCTGGTCCTCGCCCCGGCTGCACCTGGTCGACCTGCAGTACTCCGACGTGCGGCTCGCGAAGGGCCTCTACAACCGGCTGGTCACCCGTGGCTCGATGAAGCGCCTCGTCACCGAGGAGGAGGTCACCGCGGCCATCACCACCCCGCCGCTGGACACCAGGGCCTTCTTCCGGGGCCGCTGCCTGGAGCGTTACCCGAACGCTATCGCGGCCGCCTCGTGGGACTCGGTGATCTTCGATCTGGGTCGCGAGTCGCTCGTCCGCATCCCCACGCTGGAGCCGCTGCGCGGCACGAAGGCGCACGTCGGAGAGCTGCTGGAGGCCTCGGCCACCGCGGAGGAGCTGGTCGACGCGCTCACCGGGGGACCCCGCCGCTGACTGGTCCGCCAGGCTGTTCGCCGACAGCGAATAGCGATCATCGCCGTGCTGGTCCGCGATTATGTCGGTCCCGGCCGGTAATCTTGAGACAACAATCCCGATCCGGGAGGCGACATGGCCCAGGAGCAGACTCAGCGGCAAGGCGGCGGTGACGGCGACGAGGACGTCGACGGCGGCGCGCCGGCCGGTCAGGAGCGCAGGGAGAAGCTCGGCGAGGACGTCGACACGATCCTCGACGAGATCGACGACGTGCTCGAGGAGAACGCCGAGGACTTCGTCCGCGCATACGTCCAAAAGGGTGGCGAGTAGGTTCTTCCCGACACCCGGTCGGCATCCGTAAACCAGGAACGAAAGCAGGCATGGAACACACCCCCTCTCGCGCCACGCCCGGCGCATCGTTGCCGGCTGCCTACCTGACGGCCGAAACGTCCTCGTTCACCGACTTCCTGCGGGTGCAGGCCCCCCACCTGCTCCCCGGCTCGCTCGGTGGGCTGGGGTCGGCCGAACCCGTGCAGGCACGCCGGCAGACGGCCGGCCTGAGCACGCCGCCGCCCCACGGCACCACGATCGTCGCCGTCACCTTCGACGGCGGCGTGCTCATCGCGGGCGACCGCCGCGCCACGTCGGGCAACCTCATCTCCCAGCGCGACATGGAGAAGGTGTTCGTCACCGACGACTACTCGGCGGTGGGCATCGCCGGCACCGCGGGCATCGCCGTCGAACTGGTTCGGCTCTTCACGCTGGAGCTGTCCCACTACGAGAAGATCGAGGGCGTCACCCTGTCCCTCAACGGCAAGACCAACAAGCTGGCCGCGCTGGTCCGGGGCAACCTCGACGTGGCGATGGCCGGCCTCGCGGTGCTGCCGTTGTTCGTCGGGTTCGACCTGTCGGCCGGCGACCCGGCCAAGGCCGGCCGGATCGTGTCCTACGACGTGGTCGGCGGCCGCTACGAGGAACGGGCCGGCTTCCACTCGGTCGGGTCCGGCTCGCTGTTCGCTCGGTCGTCGCTCAAGAAGCTCTACGACCCGGGCAGCAACGCCGAGGCCGCCATCCGGCACGCGGTCGAGGCGCTCTACGACGCCGCGGACGACGACTCGGCCACCGGCGGTCCCGACCTGGCCCGCAAGATCTACCCCAGCATCATCACCATCACCGGCGCCGAGGGCACGGTGCACCTCTCCGACGACGAGGCCGCCGCGGTGACCGAGGCCGTCGTCACCGAGCGGTCCGCCCAGCCCCGCGGCTGACCCCAACCCCCCTTCGCGAACGAGGAGCCATCGCCGTGACCATGCCGCTGTACGCCTCGCCCGAGCAGTTGATGCGGGACCGCTCGGAGTACGCCCGCAAGGGCATCGCGAAGGGCCGCAGTGTGGTCGCGCTCAAGTACGCGGGCGGCGTGGTGTTCGTGGCCGAGAACCCGTCCACCACGCTGCACAAGGTCTCCGAGATCTACCACCGCATCGGCTTCGCCGCGGCGGGGCGCTACAGCGAGTACGAGAGCCTGCGCCGCGGCGGCATCCGGCACGTCGACCTGTGGGGGTACGCCAACGACCCGCAGGACGTCTCGGCGCGGCAGCTCGCCAACGTCTACGCGCAGACCCTGGCGTCCATCTTCACCGACCAGCTCAAGCCGTTCGAGGTGGAGATCTGCGTGGCCGAGGTCGGGGCCACGCCGGAGTCCGACCAGCTCTACCGGCTCACCTACGACGGCTCCATCGTCGACGAGCCGCAGTACCTGGTGATGGGCGGCCAGACCGAGCCCATCTCCAACACCATGAAGGACTCCTACGAGGAGGGCATGGCGCTGGAGGACGCGGTGGCGTTCGCGGTGCGCGCGCTCACCGCCGGCGCCACGGCGGCCAACAGCAACGGCGACAGTGGGCAGACCGTCGGCAAGCTGGAGGTCGCCGTCCTCGAGCGGTCCCGGCCCCGACGGGCGTTCCGCCGCATCGAGGGCGCGGCCCTCACCGCGGTCCTGCCGGCGGGTTCCGAGCCGGACGAGAAGCCGGAGGGCGAGCCGATCGACCCCAGGCCGGACGGTGACTCGAACGGCTCTGACTAGGGCGGACGCCGTTCATCGGCCGTTCGGATCGATGACGCGTTCATCTCACCTCGGAGAGGCCCGACCACCTTCGGGCCATCAGCGCATAGGCTAAGAGAATGCAGCGGCGGATCTTCGGCATCGAAACCGAGTTCGGCGTGACCTGTACGTTTCACGGCCAGCGCAGACTGAGCCCGGACGAGGTCGCGCGGTACCTGTTTCGGCGAGTGGTGTCCTGGGGTCGTTCCTCGAACGTGTTCCTGCGCAACGGCTCGCGCCTTTACCTGGATGTCGGCTCACACCCCGAGTACGCCACCGCGGAGTGCGACGACCTCGTGCAGCTGGTCACCCACGACAAGGCGGGCGAGCGGATCCTCGAGGATCTCCTGGTCGACGCCGAACGCAGGCTGGCCGACGAGGGCATCGGCGGGGATATCTTCCTGTTCAAGAACAACACCGACTCGGCGGGCAACTCCTACGGTTGCCACGAGAACTACCTGGTCACGAGGGCCGGCGAGTTCTCCCGGATCGCTGATGTCCTGTTGCCCTTCCTGGTCACGAGGCAGCTGATCTGCGGCGCCGGCAAGGTGCTGCAGACCCCCCGCGGCGCGGTGTACTGCCTGTCCCAGCGTGCGGAGCACATCTGGGAAGGCGTCTCCTCAGCGACGACCAGGTCCCGCCCGATCATCAACACCCGCGACGAGCCCCACGCGGACGCCGAGCGCTACCGCCGCCTACACGTGATTGTCGGCGACTCCAACATGGCCGAGGCGACGACGCTGCTGAAGGTCGGCAGCGCGAACCTGGTCCTGGAAATGATCGAGGACGGCGTCCAGTTCCGGGACTTCAGCCTGGACAACCCGATCAGGGCGATCCGCGAGATCAGCCACGACCTCACGGGCCGCCGCTTGGTCCGTCTGGCCGGCGGCCGGGAGGCGTCGGCCCTGGACATCCAGCGCGAGTATTTCTCCAGAGCAGTCGAGCACGTGGCGAAGCGCTCCCCGGACCCGGTCGCCGATCGGGTGATCGAGCTCTGGGGCCGCACCCTCGACGCGATCGAGGCGCAGGACCTGGGCCGGATCGACAGAGAGATCGACTGGGCGATAAAGCATCGCCTGGTGGAGCGCTACCGCGCGAAGCACGGTATGGAGCTGTCGAGCCCCCGCATCGCCCAGCTGGACCTGGCGTACCACGACATCCGCCGCGGCCGAGGGATCTTCGACCTGCTGCAACGCAAGGACCTGGTAGCGAGAGTCACCGACGACGGCGAGATCGAGGCCGCGAAGGACACCCCACCGCAGACGACGAGGGCCAAGCTGAGGGGCGACTTCATCGCCGCCGCCCAGCAAGCGGGCCGAGACTTCACGGTCGACTGGGTCCACCTGAAGCTGAACGACCAGGCGCAGAGGACGGTCCTGTGCAAGGACCCGTTCCGAGCAGTGGACGAAAGAGTCGAAAGGCTGATCGCCTCCCTGTAGGAGCAGCCCACAAGGAAGAGGGCGCCGTGCAGAACCACGGCGCCCCCTCTGACAGGCCTCAGATGGTAGGCCTCAGACCTTGACCAACTCCCGCTCCGGCGAGTCCGGAGCCTCCGGCGACTCAGGCGACGGCCCCTCCGACAGACCGACCCGCCCGTGCACCCGCCGCATCCAAGACGGAGCCCACCAGGCAGCCCGCCCCAACACCCGCATCCCCACGGGAACCAGAACCCCCCGGATCAACGTGGCATCGATCAAAATCGCGAGCCCGGACCCAATCCCGAACATCTGAATGAAACTGACCCCACTGGTCCCGAAGGCGAGCAGCGAGACGGCGAGCAACACGGCGGCCATGGTGATCAGCCGCCCGGTGCGCCCGAGCCCCTGGGTGACGGCGGTGCGCGGGTCAGCGCCGAGCGAGTGCATCTCCTTGATCCGGCTCACGACGAACACCTCGTAGTCCATCGACAGCCCGAACACGATGCAGAACAGCAGCACCAGCATGCTGGTGTCGAGCGGTAGCGGCGTGAAGCCGAGCCACGAGGACAGCCAGCCCTCCTGGAAGATCATCACCATCACGCCCAGCGTCGCGGAGAGCCCGAGCACGTTGAACAGCAGCGCCCGCAGCGGCTGCAGCACGCTCCCCGTGAAGAGGAACAGCAGCAGGAACGTGCTGATCGCGACCAGGCCCGCGGCCAGCGGCAGCCGGCTCGAGATCGCGGCCTTGCTGTCCACCAGGCGCGCCGCCTCCCCGCCGACCAGCACGTCCGCACCGTTCGCCGGCACCGCGCGGACCGTCCTGACGAGGTCCTGGCCCGCGGTCGAGTGGGCGTCGTAGCCGGTGGCCAGCGTCAGGCGCTGGATGCCCGACTCCGCGGCCATCGCCGGGTTGCCCGGACCGGTCGACCGGCCGTCGACGTACGTGCCGGTGCTCGTCGCGACCGACTCGACGCCGCGCAGCTGCGAGAGGCGCGCGGCGTAGTCGGTGACGTCGGCCGGGCCGCGGGTGACCAGCTGCATGGCCTTGCTGTCGTCGCTCGGGAAGTCGGCGCGCAGCACGTCGCCCACCACCCGGGTCTCCGACGCGGTCGTCAGCACCCGCTCGTCCGGCGTGCCGAACTCCACGCGCAGCAACGGGATCGCGGCGATCGCCAGCAGGATCACCACCGGCGCGCCGGTGAGCAGCGGCCGGCGCATGGCGGTGCTCGCGATCTTGGCCCACATCGCGGACACCGAGCCCGGCGTCTTCTTCACCCACGGCAGCCGCGCCGAGTTGACCTTCGGGCCCAGCACCGCGAGCAGCGCCGGCAGCACCAGGATCGCGCTGACCATCGCGATGATCACCACGCCGACCCCGGCGTAGGCGAACGACCGCAGGAAGTACAGCGGGAACATCAGCAGCGCGGACAGCGCGACGGCGACCGTCAGCGCGCTGAACATGATCGTCCGGCCGGCCGTCTCGACCGTGCGGACGACCGCCTCGGTCGTGTCGCGTCCGGCCGCCAGCTCCTCGCGGAACCGGGACACCATCAGCAGCGCGTAGTCGATCGCGAGGCCCAGGCCCAGCGCGGTGGTCAGGTTGATCGAGAACACCGACACGTCGGTGGCCGAGCCGAGGATCGACAGCAGCGCGAACGTGCCCAGCACGGCGATCGCGCCGATCGCGAGCGGCAGCAGCGCGGCGACCACGCTGCCGAACACCACCACGAGCAGCACCAGGATGATCGGCACCGCGATCGACTCGGCCAGCGCGAGGTCGCTGCCGACCTGGGCGCCGATGTCGGTGCCGACCGCGGCCCGCCCGCCGATGGTCACGTCGAGCGGCCCGCTCGCGGTGTCGTAGGCGTTCCGGAGGCTCTCGACGTCACCGTTGCCGGCGAACTTGGCGACCGCGATCGCGTGCTTGCCGTCCGCCGACCTCATCGGCGGCGCGTTGGTCGTGAAGTAGGAGGTGAAGTCGACGAGCGTGGCGTCGGACCGCAGGCGCTCGGTGAGCGCGGTGGCCGCGGACCGCACGGCCGGGGAGTCGACGGTGCCGGACTTCGCGCTCATCAGGAAGACGACGTCGTTCTCGCCGCCGAACTGCGACTTGAGTAGCTCTTGAGCCTGACTGGAGTCGGCGGCGGGGTCCTGGAAGCCGCCGTCGGTCTTGAGTTTGCCGAACGCGGTGAACCCGAGCGCGCCGGCACCCATCAGGACCAGGACAGTCACGACGAGAACCGCGCGAGCGTGACCGGCGACGAACCGGCCGATTCGACCGAACATGACATGCCCCCTGCATCGCTGGAATGTGTACAGACGTAAACTTGTCGCCTGTTAACTTGCCATCGATGTTTGCTGGTGTCAACATCGGTCTCATGGTTTCCTCAGGCTCATCGAAGCGCGCCTACCATCACGGCAACCTGCGCAACGCGCTCATCGCCGCGGCGGCCGAGCTCGCCGCACAGGGCGGCCCGGCCTCGGTGACCATCCGCGCGGCGGCCCGCCTGGTGGGTGTCACCCCGACCGCGGCCTACCGACACTTTACGAACCAGGAGGAGCTCCTCGGCGCCGCGAAGGACGCCGCGCTCCACGAGCTCACCGAGGCGATGCACAAGGAGCTCGCGGCCCGCCCGCAGTCCGAGGATCCCATCCGCTACGCACTGGGCAGTCTCGCCGCGCTCGGACGCGGGTACATCGCCTTCGCCAGGGCGCAGCCGGGCCTGTTCCGCACGGTCTTCGCCTGGGAGGGCCCGCTCGCCGGCGATCCGGGCTTGCGTGCGAGAGAGCAGAGCGACCCGTTCCAGCTGCTGCTCGACTCACTCGACGAGCTGGTCGCGGTCGGCTACCTCAGCGTGGAGCGGCGCCCGCTCGCCGAGGTGGCCGCGTGGGCGGTGGTGCACGGCCTCGCCGCCCTGCTCGACGGCCCGCTCCGCGACCTGCCGGCCGACGTCCGGGAGGAGGCGGTGGTCAAGGCGATGCTGATCCTGGGCCACGGCCTGTCCGGCAACGGCCTCACCCCGGAGCAGGAGGCCCTGCTGGCCGACGAGATGAAGACCGTCACCTGAGGGCTCTAGCCGGCGGCCGCTTCCCGGGAGTGCAGGTCCCGCACGGTGGGGGAGGTCGTCACCCGCCGCGGGTCGGGGTGGGTGCCGAGCACGCGGTCCGCGGTGCCGGCGCTGGTGACGGTGAACCAGTAGTGCTCGTTCTTGTAGTGGTGCAGCCGGTGGTTGCGCCAGATCGCCCGGTACAGCCGCGTCCGCGGGCGGTAGTCGCTGTGGATCAGGTAGTGCGTCCACTCGTAGCCCAGCGCGAGGACGGCGACCACGGTCAGGTACGTCAGGCCGAGGCCGGGCCGGGGGAACGCGAGCAGCCCGATCGCGGTGACCGCGGGCAGCAGCCACAGCAGCACCGGCCAGGGGATGAACACCAGCGGCACGTCGCGGGGGTCGGCGTGGTGCGCGCGGTGCTTGCGGGACAGCAGTGGGTCGATGGTGACCCGGCCCAGCCGGCGCGGTCGCCAGTGCAGCACGCATACGTGCACGGCCCACTCGAAGAACGGGAAGACGGCGACCATGATCACCGGGGTCAGCGCGTCGCCGGGCCGCCAGTCGCCCACGACCACCCGGGCCGTCAGCGCGGCGACCAGCACGGTGCCGACCAGCCACGGCGACGGATGCCGCCAGAACGCGGCGGCGGACGCGCGCAACCCGATCGGGCGGCGGCGGGATCCGGTGATGGCGGCCTCGTCGGCGCGGACCCGCTCCCGCGCCCGGGTCTCGGTGTCGTCAGTCATCTGGATGCTCCTCCAGCTTCCGGATCACCGTCAGCAGGCCCTGGGTGGCGGGCCCGAGCAGGTCCTCGGCGACGCGGCGGGCCTCGGCGGCGTGGCCGACGACGATGGCGTCGGTGAGCGCGCGGTAGACCTCGATCCGGCCGACCTCGGCGTCCATCACCGTGGCCAGCACGGCGAGCGCGGGCTCGTAGGCGGCGCGGAGGCTGTTGAACATCAGCCGGAACGCGATCGAGTCCGCGCCGTCGACGATGTGGTCCCAGAACACGAGCGCCTGCCGCTGCCGCTCGACCGCGTCGTCCGACGCCTCGAGTGCGGTGACCGTGTCGTGCAGCGCGGTGTCGAGCCGGGTGCCGGCCCGCTCGGCGGCGAGCTCGGCGACCTTGGGGCCGATGTGCAGCCGCGCCTCGAGGACGCTGCGCGCCACCGAGAGGTCGAGCTCGCCGCGCGGCGCCAGCAGCCGGGGGAGCAGGTCGAGGCTCGCGTGCCGGCGGTAGTCGCGGACCGTGGTCGTGTCGCCCTGCCGGACCTCGACGAGCCCGGCCGCGGCCACCCGCTGCAGTGCCTCCCGCACGGCCGGCCGCGAGACGCCGAGCACCTCGGCGAGCCGTCGCTCGCTGGGCAGCGCGTCCCCCGGCGCGAACTCCCCGCTGACGACGTCGGCGAGGATCTGCTCGAACACGGCGTCGGGAACCGACCGCCGGGCGACGGGTTGCAATGCCATGCCCACCACCTTGCCGACCCAGAGCCCTGACGGTCAAGTGGTCAGACCAGTCAGTCGTGGTCGGGGATGTCGTGGAGGTGGTGGACCGCCGCGCCGACGGCTTCGGCCAGCAAGCGGCGGACGTGGCCGCCGCGCGCCTTGTACACCGCTCGGCGGCCGTCGCGGTGGGTGGTGACCAGGCCGGCCAGGCGCAGCTTGCCCAGGTGCTGGGACACGGCCGGCCGGGCGATGCCGACGGCCGTGGCCAGCGTCGTCACGTCGTACTCGGCGCCGCACAGCAGCCACAGCATGCGCAGGCGGGTGGGGTCGGCCAGCATCCGGAAGCCCTCGACCGCCGCGTCGACCTGGGCCACCGGGGGCAGCTGTTGCCAGTCGGGTGCTGTTGCAGTGTCGTCGCGTGCGTGCATGAGCACGTATTATGCCCGCGTGGCACGCGGACACGGGCACGGTCATGGGCACGGCATGCCGACCTCCCGGGACGGCATGCGAGCCCTCTGGATCTCGCTCGTCGTGCTCGGCGCGACGGCCGTCCTCCAGGCCGGCGTCGTCGTGCTGTCCGGGTCGGTCGCGCTGATGTCGGACACCCTGCACAACGTCGCCGACGCGCTCACCGCCGTCCCGGTCGGCATCGCGTTCCTCCTCGGCCGCCGGCCCGCGACCAGCCGCTTCACCTACGGCTACGGCCGCGCCGAGGACGTCGCCGGCGTCGTGGTCGTCGCGGTCATCGCCGCCTCCGCGGTGTTCGCCGCCGTCGAGTCCGTCCGCCGCCTGGCCGCGCCCGCCGAGGTGACCCACCTCCCGGCCGTGGCGGTCGCGGCCGTGGTCGGCTGCGTCGGCAACGAGATCGCCGCCCAGGTCCGCATCCGCACCGGCCGCCGGATCGGCTCGGCCGCCCTCGTCGCCGACGGCCTGCACGCCCGCACCGACGCCGTCACCTCGCTCGCTGTCCTGCTCTCCGCGGGCGGCGCGGCCCTGGGCTGGCGGTGGGCCGACCCGGTCGTCGGCCTCGCGATCGCGGCCGCCATCGTCACGGTCACCTGGTCCGCGGCCCGCCAGGTGCTCGCCCGGCTGATGGACGCGGTCGACCCGGACCTCGTCGCGAAGGCCCGCGGCGTCCTCGCGGGCACGCCCAGCGTCGCCGCCGTCGACTCGGTGCGGCTGCGCTGGATCGGCCACGCGCTGCACGCCGAGGTCGACCTCGCGGTGCCGGACGACCTCACCCTCCGCGAGGCACACGACGTCGCGCACGCGGCCGAGCAACGGCTGTGCCACGACGTCCCCCGCCTGGCCGCGGCCACCGTCCACACCCACCCGGCCGGCGCCCACCCGTAGCGAAACCGTGCGAACGGACCGTTCGCACGAATCGCCGGGCGCGTTGGGGGGACTGAGGTGCGTCAGTCGGGCTAGAGTTCGAAACGTGTCCGTCGCACGCGCCGAAAGACTCGTCAACCTGGTGCTGTGTCTGCTGTCCACCCGCCAGTACCTGCCCGCCGAACGCATCCGGTCCCTCGTGGCCGGATACTCCGACGCGCCCACCGACGAGGCGTTCTTCCGGATGTTCGAGCGCGACAAGACCGAGCTGCGTGACCTGGGGGTCCCGCTCGAGACCGGCCGCACCTCCACCTTCGACCTCGTCGACGGCTACCGGATCGCCCGCCGCGACTACGAGCTCGGCGACATCGACCTCGAGCCGGACGAGGCCGCCGCCGTGGCGCTCGCGGTCCGGCTCTGGGACTCCCCGGAGCTCACCGGTGCGGCGGCCGGCGCGCTGCTCAAGCTCCGCGCCGCCGGGGTCGACGTCGACCAGGGCGTGCCGTCGGTCGTCGAGCCCAAGGTGCGCACCACCGAGCCGGCGTTCGGGCCGCTGCTCGCCGCGGTCCAGGCCGGCCAGGCGGTCGCGTTCGACTACCGCCGCCCCACGCCGGCCGAGCTCCGCAGGCGCACGCTCGAGCCGTGGGGCGTCGTGTCGTGGCGTGGCCGCTGGTACGTCGTGGGCCACGACCGCGACCGCGCCGCGCCGCGCTGCTTCCGGCTGTCCCGCATCGTGGGCGAGGTCCAGGCGTTCGGCCGCACCGGCGTGGTCACCCGCCCGGCCGACGTCGACCTGCTGCAGTTCGTCGCCAAGAGCAGCGGCGAGCCGCCGGACACCTCGCTCGTCCGGCTGTGGCTGGCCAAGAACCGCGCGGCCGGCCTGCGCCGCCGGGCCACCGTGGTCGGCGAGCGCACCATCGACGGCGTCGAGGGACACGTCGTCGAGCTGGAGGTCTTCCACACCGACTCGTCGGCCAGCTGGATCGCCGGCTACGGCGAGGACGCGGTCGTCCTCGAGCCGGACGTGCTGCGCAAGTCGGTGCACGAGCGGCTGCTCGCGGTGGCGGACGGTTCCGGGGGGAAGTCGTGACTGGATCGCAGGACCGGCTGCCACGCCTGCTGGCACTGGTGCCGTACCTCATCGCCCGGCCGGGCATCCCGGTCGACGAGGTGGCCGCCGACTTCGGCGTCACCGTCAAGCAGCTCCGCAAGGACCTGGAGCTGCTGTGGATGTGCGGGCTGCCCGGCTACGGCCCCGGCGACCTCATCGACCTGTCCTTCGAGGGCGACACCATCTCGGTCAACTTCGACGCCGGCATGAACCGCCCGCTGCGGCTCACCGGCGCCGAGGCCACCGCGCTGCTGGTCGCGCTGCGCACGCTGCTCGAGACGCCCGGCGTGGCCGACGCCGACGCCGTGCGCCGCGCGGTCGCCAAGATCGAGGCCGCGGCCGGGCAGGCCCAGCCAGCCGGGGTCGCCGTCGGGCTCGGCGTCCGTGAGGGCGAGCGCACGGTCAAGTCCCGCCAGATCGTGCAGAGCGCGCTCAAGGCCAGGCGTGCCCTGCACATGAGCTACTACACGGCGTCGAAGGACCAGATCACCGAGCGCACGGTCGACCCGATGCGGATGCTCATCGTCGAGGGGCGCAGCTACCTGGAGGCCTGGTGCCGGCGCGCCGAGGACGTGCGGCTCTTCCGCCTCGACCGCATCGACGAGGTCACCGAGCTCGACGAGCCCGCCGTGCCGCCGCCCTACGCCGAGCAGACCGACACCACCGCGGGCCTGTTCCGCGAGCAGCCCGACCAGGCCGTCGCCCAGCTCGTGCTCGAGCCCGACGCGCGCTGGGTGTCGGAGTACTACCCGGTCGAGAAGGTCACCGAGCTCGACGGCGGCCGGCTCCGGATCAGGATGCGCTACGCCGACCTGTCGTGGATGGCCCGGCTGCTCCTGGGCCTGGGCGGCGACGTCACGGTCGAGGAGCCGGCCGAGCTGGCGGTGAGCTTGCGCGACCGAGCAAGGCGGGCCCTGGCACGTGCCGGACAGCTCTCGGTAACCCCGTGATCGGCGGCTTGCCGGGTGCCGGTCACCGAGGCGCTCACCCCACCATGACCACACGCCCACTACGGTATGAACCGTGATGTCGTACCTGCCGACCTGGATCGTGGTCGCCGTAGGGTTGGTGCTGCTCGTAGTGGTTGTCACCCGGGTGCTCCGCACCGTGCGCCGGTTCGCCGCCACGGCCGCGGTGGTCAACGCCCGGATCAACGACGAGACCGGCACGCTCCGGGCCCGTTCCGCGGCCTTGGGGGTTGCGATGAAGGAGACCCGCGATCGGGTGAAGCATGCCTCGGCTGACGTACCATCAGGGCGCCGGGGGAGACAGGAGGATGACCGTGGGTAACTTGGGTGTACCCGAGCTGTTGATCATCGCTGGGGTGATCATCCTGCTCTTCGGAGCCAGGAAGCTGCCGGAGATGGCGCGTTCGCTGGGCAAGTCCGCCAAGGCCTTCAAGGAAGAGACCAAGGGCATGCGGGGCGGCGACGACACCGCCGACACCCCGGCCACGCCGGCCCAGCCCGTCGTGCAGCAGCAGCTGCCGCAGGCCCAGCCGCCGACGCCCGCGCAGACCAACGCCACGACCAACGGCGCGCAGCCGGTCAACGGCGCGCAGCCCGTCGAGCAGGCGCAGCAGAACAAGAACGCAGGCTGAGAGAACGGATCCTGAACGGTGGCGCGCAGAACGCACCGCCGGGACGAAGGCGGCAGCGAGAAGAAGAAGCTTCGCAGCCGCCGGCACAATCCCGACGGCACTATGTCCCTTCGGGATCACCTGTACGAGCTGCGGCACCGGCTGGGCCTGGCGTTACTGAGCCTCCTGGTCGGCTGCATCCTCGGGTTCCTGTGGTTCCAGTGGCGGGTCGGTCCGATCCCGTCGCTCGGTCACCTGATGACCGCGCCGTACTGCTCGTTGCCGGCCGACGTCCGGCTCACCGGTGCGGACTGCCGGCTGCTGCAGACCCAGCCGTTCGAGGCGTTCCTGGTCCAGTTCAAGGTGGGGCTCGCCGCGGGCGCGGTGCTGACCAGCCCGTTGTGGCTGTACCAGATCTGGGCGTTCATCACGCCGGGCCTGTACGACAACGAGCGGAAGTTCACCCGCATCTTCGTCGTGCTGGCCTCCCTCCTGTTCGCCTGCGGCGCCGTGCTGGCCTACTACGTGGTGCCCAAGGGCCTGGCGGTGCTGGTCAGCTTCGGTGGCGACCAGTTCATCACCGCCCTCGCCGCCGACCAGTACATCTCGTTCGTCCTGGTGATGCTGATGATCTTCGGCGTCAGCTTCGAGCTGCCGCTGCTGATCACCATGCTCAACCGGATCGGGATCCTGCCCTACCGCAACCTCAAGAACTGGCGGCGCGGCATCATCTTCGCGCTGTTCGTGTTCGCCGCCATCGCCACGCCGGGTACCGACCCGATCGGCATGCTCGTGCTCGCCGGCGCGATGACCGTGCTGTTCGAGGTCGCCGTGCAGATCGCCCGGATCCACGACCGCAAGAAGGACCGCGAGGCCGTCGCCGAGGGCTGGGGTGACCCGGAGGACTACGACCTCAAGCCGGAGGACGTGCCGGACAAGCCCGCACCGGACCCGAGCGTGCCGGAACGCACGGCCGGCTTCGACGACGTGACCTGACGGGCGGCGCACGCATGCGGGCCGCCATGGTGGTGCACCCGGCGTCCGGCCTCGGCCGGGCGGGCCGGATCGCGGACACGGTCGCGCAGCGGCTGCGGGGCGCGGTCGACGACCTCGTCATCGTGGCGGCGAGCACCGTCGAGGAGTCCCGCCGGCTGATGGAGAAGGCCCACGGCACGAGCCTCGACCTGCTGGTCGTGGTCGGCGGCGACGGCTCGGCCCACCAGGGTGTGCAGTTCTGCGCGGACACCGGCGTCGCGCTCGCGGTGATCCCCGCGGGCACCGGCAACGACCTCGCCCGCACGCTGGGCGCGCCGAAGGACCCGCTCGAGGCCACCGACGCGCTGGTCGCCGCCATCAGCTCCGGCGAGCGCAGCACGATCGACCTCGGCCGGGTGGCCGGCGGGCCGTGGTTCGCCGGCGTGCTGTGCGCCGGGTTCGACTCCGCGGTCAACGAGCGCGCCAACCGGATGCGCTGGCCGTCCGGCCCGCGCCGCTACGACCTGGCGATCCTCGCCGAGCTGGCCAGGCTGCGCCCGGGCCCGCTCACGGTCGTCGAGGACGGCGGCCGCGCGGAGCTGGAGGCCACCCAGATCGCGGTCGGCAACATCCCGTTCTACGGCGGCGGCATCCCGATCTGTCCCGACGCCGACCCCACCGACGGCCTGCTCGACATCACCCTCGTCGGCCGGGCCAGCCGGTTCGACCTCGTGAAGATGCTGCCCGGGCTGCGCACCGGCAACCACGTGCACAACCCCCTCGTCACCACCTCGCGGGCCCGCGAGGTCCGGCTCGGCGGGGCCGGCGGTGGGGCCAACGGCTGGGTCGCCTACGCCGACGGCGAGCGCATCGGGCCGCTCCCCGTCGAGGTCAGCTGCGTCCCCGCGGCGCTCACCGTGGTCGGCCGCGCGGCCTAGCCGGCGCGACATGTGACAGTCTTGATGATGTGGCCACCAGCCCTTCTTCGTCTCCGGCCGAGGCCTACACGGCGTCGCGCCGCCGGTCCAGCCACCCGAAGCTGACCGAGTTCGCCGGGCAGCTGCCCTTCGAGCTGGACCCCTTCCAGGACCAGGCCTGCGCCGCGCTCGAGGACGGCCACGGCGTGCTGGTGTGTGCGCCCACCGGCGCTGGAAAGACCGTGGTGGGCGAGTTCGCCGTGCACCTCGCGCTCACCGAGGGCCGCAAGTGCTTCTACACCACGCCGATCAAGGCCCTGTCCAACCAGAAGTACGCCGACCTGGCCGAGCGGTACGGTCCCAAGTCGGTCGGCCTGCTCACCGGCGACTCGTCGGTCAACGGCAACGCGCCGATCGTGGTGATGACCACCGAGGTCCTGCGCAACATGCTCTACGCCGGCTCGTCCACCCTCGACGGGCTCGGCTACGTGGTGATGGACGAGGTGCACTACCTCGCCGACCGGTTCCGCGGCGCGGTGTGGGAGGAGGTCATCCTGCACCTGCCGGACTGGGTGCGGTTGATCAGCCTGTCCGCCACGGTCAGCAACGCCGAGGAGTTCGGCGACTGGCTCGTCGAGGTCCGCGGCGACACCACGGTCGTGGTCGACGAGCACCGGCCGGTGCCGCTGTGGCAGCACATGATGGTGTCCGGCCGGATGCTCGACCTCTTCGTCGGCGAGGACGCCGAGGGCCTCGCCAAGATCAACCCGGACCTGTTGCGCCGCACCGAGGACGCGGCTCGGCAGCAGTCGCCGTGGCAGGGCCCGCGCAACCGGGGTCGCGGCCGGGCCGCGCCCGTGCGCGGCGGCCCCCGGTTCCGGCCGCCGTCCCGCGTCGACATGGTGTCCCGTTTGGACGGTGCCGGGCTGCTGCCGGCCATCGTGTTCGTGTTCAGTCGGGTCGGCTGCGACGCCGCGGTGGCCCAGTGCACCCGGTCGGGCCTGCGGATGAACACCGAGGCCGAGATCGCCGAGATACGCCGGATCGTCGAAGCGCGCACCAAGGACCTCGCCGACGCCGACCTGCGCGTGCTCGGCTTCTGGGAGTGGCGCGAGGCGCTGGAGCGCGGGTTCGCGAGCCACCACGCGGGGCTGCTGCCGGCGTTCAAGGAGACCGTCGAGGAGCTGTTCGTCCGCGGCCTGGTCAAGGTGGTGTTCGCCACCGAGACGCTGGCGCTGGGCATCAACATGCCGGCCCGCACGGTCGTGCTCGAGCGGCTCGTGAAGTACAACGGCGAGGCGCACGTCGAGCTCACCGCGGGGGAGTACACCCAGCTCACCGGCCGGGCCGGGCGGCGGGGCATCGACGTCGAGGGGCACGCGGTCGTCGTCTGGACCCCGGGCGTCGACCCGAAGACCGTGGCGGGCCTGGCGTCGACCCGGACCTACCCGCTGCGCTCGTCGTTCCGGCCGGCGTACAACATGGCCGTCAACCTGGTCGACCGGCTCGGCGCCCAGCAGGCCCGCGAGCTGCTCGAGCAGTCGTTCGCCCAGTTCCAGGCCGACCGGTCGGTGGTGGGGCTCGCGCGACGGATCGAGCGCAACCGCGAGGCCCTCGATGGCTACCAGGAGTCGATGACGTGTCACCTCGGCGACTTCGCCGAGTACGCGGCGCTGCGCGCCAAGCTGTCCGAGCGGGAGAAGTCGTTGTCCCGCAAGAACGCGTCGGCCCGGCGGGCGGACGCGGCCCGGTCGCTGGAGTCGCTGCGCAAGGGTGACGTGATCGCCGTGCCCGCAGGCCGGCGCTCCGGCCTCGCCATCGTCATCGACCCCGGGGTCGACCAGCTGGGGGAGCCGCGGCCGCTGGTGCTCACCGAGGACCGGTGGGCCGGCCGGCTCTCGGTCGCCGACTTTCCGACGCCGGTGGAGGCGCTCGGCCGGATCAAGCTGCCCAAGCAGGTCGACCTGCGCTCGCCGCGGTCGCGCCGCGACCTCGCGTCGACGCTGCGCAACACCGGCATCGAGGCGCCCGGCCGCATCCGGCGGCGCTCGGCGGGCGGTGGCGAGGACGACGGCGAGCTGGCCGCGCTGCGCCGGGCGTTGCGCGCGCACCCGTGCCACGGCTGCGACGACCGCGAGGTGCACGCGCGGTGGGCCGAGCGGTACCGCCGGCTCCAGGCCGAGACCGAGCAGCTGGAGCAGAAGGTCGCGGCCACCACCCACTCGCTGGCCCGCGGCTTCGACCGGATCCGCGCGCTGCTCACCGAACGCGGCTACCTCGCGAAGAAGAACGGCGACGACGAGGTCACCGCCGACGGCCGGCGCCTCGCCCGGCTCTACAGCGAGTCGGACCTGTTGGCCGCCGAGTGCCTGCGCCAGGGCATCTGGGACGCGCTGACCGCGCCGGAGCTCGCGGCGGTGGTGTCGGCGCTGGTGTTCGAGGCGCGCCGGGACGGGCCGAGCGAGCCGCGGGTGCCGGCCGGCCCGGTCACCGACGCGCTGGCCGAGACCGCCCGGCTGTGGGCGTCGCTGGAGGCCGACGAGCGGCGGCATAAGCTGGAGCGGACCCGGCAGCCGGACGCGGGCTTCGCGTGGACGGTGTACCGGTGGGCCCGCGGCGAGACCCTGGAGCGGGTGATGACCGCGTCGGAGTCCGCGGGCTCGGAGATCTCCGCCGGTGACTTCGTCCGGTGGTGCCGGCAGGTGATCGACCTGCTCGACCAGCTGCGTGACGTGATGGGCAGGGCGCACCCGGTGGGGGCGGCCGCGGACGAGGCCGTGCGCACCATGCGGCGCGGGGTCGTGGCCCTGGGAACGGCATGACTCGGCCACTTGGTTGGATTCGCGTGGCGGAGCACACGGGGCGTATACCTCCCGCTATGGTTTGATCGCGCCCAGCAGATCCGACCGTGCGACCTCGATTTCGCGGAGGCGAACCATGACCAGCCCCTACGGGCCTCCCGGTGGGAACGACCCGCAGCAGCAGTGGGGACAGCAGCCCTACGGCGGCGGTCCCACCCCGGGCACGCCGTCGGGCACGCCGTCCGGCGGGTTCCCGGCGCAAGGCCCCGGTCAGGGTGGTTATGGGCAGCAGCCGCAGCAGCCGCAGCAGCCGCAGCAGCCGTACGGTCAGCAGGACCCGACGCCGCCCGGCTATGGTCAGCCCGACCCGTCGCAGCAGCCCTACGGTGGGTACGGCCAGCAGCAGCCGACGCAGCAGTACCCCTACGGTCAGCAGCAGCAGCCCTACGGTGGGTACGGTCAGCCGCAGCAGCAGCCGGGCGGGTACCCGCCCCAGTACGGCCAGCAGCCCCCGAAGAAGGGTGGCGGCGCCTGGATCTGGGTCGTGGTCGTGGTCATCGTGCTCGCGGCTGGCGCGTTCGGCGTGCTCGGCTTCGTCACGCCGGGCTTCCTGAACAAGAAGGTCTTCGACGAGTCCGCCCTCGAGGGCGACAACGGCGTGAAGAAGATCCTCATCGAGAACTACCACGAGCCCAAGGCCGACATCTCGAAGGTCGACTGCCCGGCCGACCAGGAAGTCAAGCAGGGCAACACGTTCAACTGCACGGCGACGATCCGCGACCAGCCGATGAACGTCAAGATCACCGTCGTGAACAACGACGGCCAGTACGAGGTCTCGACACCGGAAGCCAAGTAGCTCGGTTCAACCGGGGCGGTTGAAGGGCGTGGACGGTCGGCCGGACACGGGCGGGTACGAGGTCGGGCTGCCGGAGAGCCGGTAGGCCGCGAACCGAGGCACTCGCTGGCGGGGCCACGGCGGAGACGGCATCATCGGCGGGTGACCCAGACGCTCTCGCCCGCGCGGACCACCGAGTTCGAGTTCCGGGCGCTCGACGACGACGACGCCGAGCTGCGGGTGGCCAACGACGTCTTCCGTGAGGCGCTGCACGACGAGCCGCTCGACGACGAGAAGTGGGCCCTCATCAGGAAGGCCTACGAGCCCGGCCGCACGTACGGCGCGTTCGCCGGCGCCACCCTGGTCGGCACCACCACCTCGCTCACCTCCAGCCTCACCCTGCCCGGCGGCGCGATCCTGCCGATGGCCGCGGTCACCGCCGTCGGCGTGCGGACCGACCACCGCCGGCGCGGCGCGCTCACCGGGCTGATGCGCCTGCAGCTCGCCGGGTGCGCCGCGGCCGGCGACGTGTTCGCCACGCTCCACGCGAGCGAGCCGACGATCTACGGCCGCTTCGGCTACGGGATCGGCACCCGGGTCCGCATCATGCGGGTCCGGCCGGCCCGCGCGCGTGTCCGCCCGGAGGTGCCGACGTCCGGCACGGTCCGGCTGCTCAGCAAGGACGAGGCGCTCACCCTGCTGCCCGAGGCGTACCCGCGGCTGCAGCAGGCCCGCGCCGGGATGATGGGCCGCTCGCCGGCGTGGTGGGCCCTCAACTACGAGCGCCGCATGGAGCACGGCTACTTCCGGGTGGCCGCGCACTTCCGCCCCGACGGCGAGATCGACGGCTTCGTCGGGTACCGGCCCGGCCCGTTCCCGTCCGACGACGTGCGCGCCGGCGCCGCGATCGGTGTCCTCGACTTCACCGCCGCCGGCCAGGAGGCCACCAGCGACCTGTGGCGGTTCCTGCTCGACATCGACCTCATCGAGGAGGTCACCGTCTACATGCGCCCGATGGACGACCCGCTCGAGGCGATGCTGGTCGACCTGTTCGCCGTCCGCACCGAGCTGGACGACGAGCTGTGGGTCCGCGTGCTGGACGTGCCCACCGCGCTCGCCGGCCGGACCTACGGCGCCGCCGACCCGGTGGTGATCGAGATCGTGGATCCCTTGCTGCCCACCAACTCCGGCCGCTACCTGATCAGTCCACAAGGGACTGAACGCACCGGGGCGCCGGCCGCGCTGACGATGACCGTCGAGACCCTCGGCATGATCTACCTCGGCACGTGGCGCCCCTCCGCGCTCGCCTCGATCGGCCGCCTCACCGCGACCGACCCCGGCGCGCTACCCGCCGCCGACCGCCTGTTCGCGACCGACCGCCCCGCGTGGTGCGGTAGCTTGTTCTGACATCCCCGGCGGAAGGTCAGCAGGTGCGGCACGTGCTCGTGGCGGCTCTCGTGGTCGTCGCCGTGCTCACGGCGGGCTGCGGCCCGGACAAGCCCACCGGCCCGGACCTCAAGGACTTCGCCGCGCAGTCCCGCTAGGCGCGGACCGCCGCCAGCGCGGCCAGCAGCCGGTCCACCGACGCGCCCAGGTCCCACTTCTCCTGCAGGGCACGCACCCGGTCCGGGTCGCGCGGCTCGGCGGGCACCACGTCGGCGCTGTCCACGGTCACCGCGGCGTCCAGGGCCACCCGGACCACCAGCGGCGCCGCCGCCACGTACGCGGCCGCGTCCCGCAACGCCGTCTTCACCCGCAGCGGCACCAGCTTGTCGTCCGCGGCCGCGGCGGCCAGCAGGCCCTCCAGCGAGCCGAACCGGGTGATCAGCTTCGCCGCCGTCTTCTCGCCGACGCCGGTCACGCCGGGCAGGCCGTCCGACGGGTCGCCGCGCAGCAGCGCCATGTCCGCGTAGGCCAGGCCGCTGTTGAGCTCCGGCAGGTCGTAGCGGGCGGCCAGCTCACGCGGCCCGAGCACCTCGGCCTTGGCCCACCCGCGGCCCACGTAGATGACCCGGACCGGCGTCGGCTCCTCGCGCACCACCTGGAAGAGGTCCCGGTCGCCCGAGACGACCTCCACCGGGTCCACCGACTCGCGGTGCACCAGCGTGCCGATCACGTCGTCCGCCTCGTACCCGCCGGCCTCCGCGGTCGCCAGGCCGACGGCGTCGAGCAGGTCGAGGATGATCGGCACCTGCGGGGTGAGCGTGTCGGGCACCTCCTCGACGTTGTTCACCGGGTCGGCCACCCGGTGCGCCTTGTACGACGGCAGCGCGTTCACCCGGAACGCCGGCCGCCAGTCCGCGTCGAGGCACGCCACCAGCCGGGACGGCCGCCGCTCGGTGAGGATTCGGGCGATCGTGTCGGCGAACCCGCGCACCGCGTTGACCGGCGTACCGTCCGGTGCGGTCATCGAATCGGGCAGCGCGTAGTAGGAGCGGAAGTACAGGCTGGCCGAGTCCAGCAGAACAAGAGGACGACTCACAGGCGCCAGCCTGCCATGTCGTACCGGGAAGGCAGAATCGACACGTGCGGATCGCGATGCTCGGCCTGATGGAAGTCCGGTCCGACGACGGTACGCCGGTGGAGATCACCGGCGCGCGGCTGCGCACGCTGCTGACCCTGCTCGCCCTCGACGCCGGCCGGGTGGTCACCACCGCGCGCCTCATCGACGGCGTCTGGGGCGAGGACCCACCCGCCGAGGCCACGAACGCCTTGCAGGCCCTGGTCTCCCGGCTGCGCCGCGCGCTTCCCGAGCCCGCCGTCGAGTCGACCCCGGCCGGCTACCGGCTCGCGGTCCCGCCGGACGCCGTCGACCTGCACCGCTTCGAGCAGCTGGCCGCGCAGGGCCGGGCCGCGCTGCGGCAGGACCCGGCGCGGGCGGCGACGATCCTGCGGCAGGCGGAGGAGCTGTGGCGCGGCCCGGCCCTCGCCGACGCGGCGACCGCCGCCTTCGCCCGGGCGCCGCTGGCCCGGCTCGAGGAGCTGCGGCTCGCCGTGCTGGGCGACCGCATCGAGGCCGGGCTGCCCCGCGCGGACCTCGCCGAGTTGGAGGAGCTCGTCGCCGCGCACCCGCTGCGCGAGCGGTTCGCCGCCCTGCTGATGCGTGCGCTCTGCCATGCCGGCCGCGCGGGTGACGCGCTCGCCGTCCACGCCCGCGTCCGCGATGCGCTGGCCGACGAGCTCGGCGCCGACCCGTCGGCCGAGCTCGCCGCCCTGCACCTGGAGATCCTGCGCGGCGGCGAGACACCCAGGGACCACCCGCACACCAACCTCCGCGCGGGGCTCACCAGCTTCGTCGGCCGCGACACCGACCTGGCCAGGGTCTCGGCGATGGTCCGCGACTGCCGGCTGGTCACGCTCACCGGCCCCGGCGGCTCCGGCAAGACCCGGCTGGCCACCGAGGTCGCCCGCGCCCTGCTCGACGAGATCCGGGACGTGTGGCTGGTCGAGCTGGCCCCGGTCAGCGACGGCGGCGACCTGCCCCAGGCCGTGCTGTTCGCGCTCGGCATCCGCGTGCAGGCACTCCTCGGCAGCACCCCGGCGCTCGCCACCCCGCCCGAGGCCGCCGACCCGATCGACCGGCTCGCCGCGGCGCTGTCCACCCGGCCGCTGCTGCTGGTGCTGGACAACTGCGAGCACCTGGTCGGCCCGGCCGCCGCGCTCGCGCACCGGTTGCTCGGCGACTGCCCGCAGCTGCGCGTCCTCGCCACCAGCCGCGAACCGCTCGGCATCACCGGCGAGACGCTGTGGCCGGTCGACCCGCTGCCGCTGCCGCCGGCGGACGCGAGCCGCGACCGGGCGATGACCTACCCGTCGATGCGCCTGCTGGCCGACCGGGCGAGCGCCGTGCGACCCGGGTTCGCCGTCGACGACCGCACGGCCCTCCACATGATCCACATCTGCAGGGCGCTGGACGGCATGCCGCTCGCCATCGAGCTGGCCGCGGCGCGGCTGCGCACGATGTCGCCCGAGCAGGTCGCCACCCGGCTGCACGACCGGTTCCGGCTGCTCACCGGCGGCAGCCGGCTCGCGCTGCCGCGGCACCAGACGCTGCGTGCGGTCGTCGACTGGAGCTGGGACCTGCTCGACGACGCCGAGCGGATCCTGCTGCGCCGCCTCGCCGTGTTCGCCGGCGGCGCCACGCTGGAGGCGGCCGAGCAGGTGTGCGCGGGTGCCGACCTGCCGCCGGACGACGTGCTCGACGTGTTGTCCGCGCTGGTGGACAAGTCGCTGGTGGTACTCGTGGGAACGCGCTACCGGATGCTCGAGACGATCAGGGCGTACGGCCTGGAGCGGCTGGCCGAGGCCGGCGAGACCGAGCGGGTCCGCTGGGCGCACGCCGAGTGCTTCGGCCGGCTCGCCGAGACCGCCGAGCCGCACCTGCGCCGCGCCGAGCAGCTGGAATGGCTCGGCCGGCTCGACGCCGACCACGACAACCTCAACGCCGCGCTGCGGACGGCGATCGCCGCGGGCGACGCCCGCACCGCGCAATGGTTCCTCGCCAACGTCGGCTGGTACTGGTGGCTGCACGGGCACAAGGCGGAGGGCGGCGAGCTGGCCGCCGAGGCGCTGGCCGTGCCGGGGGAGGGCACGCCGGCCGAGGTGCGGTCGGTGGCGTTCGCGATCGGCGCGCTGCTGTCCCTCGACGGGCTCCACGAGGGCGACCGGGCACTCCGCTACTTCACCACGGCCGTCGACACCGCCGAGGGCGTCGACCGGGCCCGGCATCCGCTGCTCAGGCTGATCGGGCCGATCAAGGAGGTGATGAGGACCTTCGGCCGGCCGACCGAGCCGATGAACCGGCACGTGGCGGATGTGCTCGCGCACGACGACGACCCGTGGGTCGCCGGCACCGCGCTGGCCATGCGTGCCCACGCGTTCCTCAACGCGGGCCGGATGCACGCCGAGGCCGAGTCGGACTTCCGCGCGGCGCTCGCGTCGTACCGGTCGGTCGGCGAGCGGTGGGGCATGTCGTTCGCGCTGTGCTCGCTGGGCGACCTCATCGCGTGGCGCGGTGAGCTGGCGACCGCGGCGGAGCTGTACCAGGAGGCGATCGTGCTGTTCGCCCAGCTCGTCATCAACGAGGACCTGGTGCGCTACCGGCTGCGGCTCGCCGACCTGCTCCTCCAGCTCGGCCGGGCCGCCGAGTCCTCGGCGATCCTCGCCGCCGCGCGCCGCGACGCCGACCGGCTGGGCCTGCCGGAGTGCCTGGCCGGCGTGGCCCACGCGGAAGCCGACTTCGCCCGCCGCGGCGGTGATCTCGAGGCCGCGGGCGTGGACCTCGCCCGGGCGAGGATGCTCGCCGCCCACGGCTCGGTCGCGGCGCAGTTCCGCGCGATGATCGCGGCCTCCCTCGGCTACCTCGAGATCGCCAAGGGCGACCTGGCGGCCGCCACCGCGCGCCACGACGAGGCGCTGGACCTGGCGCTCGACTCCAACGACGCCCCGGTGATCGCCCACGCCCTCGTCGGCGCCGCCGACCTGAGCCTGCACCGCGGCGACCCCCGGCACGCCGCGGCCCTGCTCGGCGCCAGCGTCGCGATCCGCGGGGTGCCGGACCTGTCCTCCGCCGACGCCGTCCGGGTGGAGGCGGCCACGCGGGCCGCGCTCGGCGACGAGGTGTTCGCCGAGGCGGCCACGCGTGGCCGGTCCGCCACCATGGACACGGTGCGGGACCTGGTGGTCACACCCGCCGCTTGAACGCGCGGACCGCGAGCGGCGCGAAGACCGCCACGATCCCCGCCGTCCACAGCAGCGTCGTCGTCACCGGGCCCGCGACCGGGCCGCCGACCAGCAGGCCACGGACCGCGTCGGCGACCGCGGTCACCGGGTTGGCGTCCACCCAGCCCTGCAGCCAGCCCGGCATCGTGTCGGTCGGCACGAACGCGTTGCTCACGAACGTCAGCGGGAACATCACCGCGAACCCGAAGATCATCACCTTCTCCGGCGCGTTGACCAGCATGCCGACCAGCACCGAGATCCACGAGAACGCCATCGCGAACACCAGCAGCAGGCCGAACGCGCCCAGCACGCTCGCGATGTCGGTGCCCACCCGGAAGCCCATGATCGCGCCGAGGCCCAGCAGCAGGGCCATCGCCCACGCCTGCTTGACCATGTCGGCCACGATCCGCCCGGCGAGCGGCGCCCACCGCGCGATCGGCAGCGCGCGCAGCCGGTCGAACACGCCCTTGGTCAGGTCGGTGTTCAGGCCGACGCCGGTGTTGAGCGTGCCGAACAGGCAGTTCTGCACGACGATCCCGGGCAGCGCGAAGGTCAGGTAGTCGCCCGTCGAGCCGGCGATCGCGCCGCCGAACACGTAGGTGAACAGCAGCAGGAACATGATCGGCTGGATGCTGAAGTCGATCAGCTCCATGGGGTTGTGCTTGATCTGCACCAGCGTCCGCCAGGACAGCGTGGCGCTCTGCACGAGGCCCTCGACGGGCCGGGTCCGTGGGGCAAGGGTCATGGTGGTCATGCCGGCACTCCTTGCGTGGCGGGCTCGCCGGTGGTCGCGCGGTGGCCGGTGAGGCCGAGGAAGACCTCGTCGAGGCTGGCGTCCCGCAATGCCAGCTCGGCCACCAGCACGTCGGCGTCGTCCAGCCGCCGCACGACGGCCGGCAGGAGCGCCGGGTCGGTCACCGACGCCGTGACGGTCGACCCCTCGACGACCGGCTCGGTGGCGGTCACGTCGCGCACGACGGACAGCACGATCGGCAGGTCCGCCGGGTCGGCCGGGCGCACGACCAGGGGCTGGGCGCCGGCGCGGGCCTTGAGCTCGGCCGGCGTGCCGGTGGCGATCACCCGGCCGTGGTCGACGACCGCGATGTCGTGCGCCAGCTGGTCGGCCTCGTCCAGGTACTGGGTGGTCAGGAGCACGGTCACCCCGTCGGCCACCAGGTCGCGGACGACCTGCCACATGTCGAGCCGGCTGCGCGGGTCCAGCCCGGTGGTCGGCTCGTCCAGGAACAGCACCCGCGGCCGGCTGACCAGGCTCGCGGCCAGGTCGAGGCGGCGCCGCATGCCGCCGGAGTAGGTCTTGGCCGCGCGGTTGGCGGCGCCGGTCAGGTCGAACTGCTCGAGCAGCTCGCGGGCCCGGCGCTTGGCCCGCGCCCGCGGTACACCCAGCAGCCTGCCGATGAGCAGCAGGTTCTCCGCGCCGGTCAGCATCTCGTCGACCGAGGCGTACTGCCCGGTGAGGCCGATCAGCTGGCGGACCCGGTGCGCGTCGCGGACGACGTCGTACCCGCACACCTGCGCGTGGCCGCCGTCCGGGCGCAGCAGCGTGGCCAGGATCCGCACGGCGGTGGTCTTTCCGGCGCCGTTGGGCCCGAGCAGGCCCAGCACGGTGCCGGTGCGCACGGCGAGGTCGACGCCGTCGAGCGCGGTCGTCTCCCCGAACCGTTTGGCCAGTCCTTCGGCCAGCACGGCGTGGTTCATGGTTCGTCCCCTCGAAGTCGGGTTGGTGACCCCGACGATGTGCCGTGCGGCTGATACGGCCCTGAGACGCCCTCACAGGTCCCTGACATGTCGCTGACAACGTCAACCTGACGCCGGGACTAGGCTTTCCGGCATGTCGACCACCGTTTCCGCCACCGACCCCACGGCCCTGCGTGCGCGACTCGACCGCGCCCGGGACGCGGCCGGCGCCGCCGGCGTCGACGCCATGCTGATGGCGCCCGGCTCCGACCTCACCTACCTGCTCGGCGGCTCCGGCAGCTCGTTCGAGCGGCTCAGCTGCCTGGTGCTGCCCGTGGGTGGGGCGCCGGTGTTAGTGGTGCCGAAGCTGGAGGCGCCGGGCTATGCGGCGGTCCCCACCCACGAGCTGGGTGTCGAGATCGCCACGTGGGTCGACGACGAGGACCCGTACGCGTTGGTCGCGTCGCTGCTCGGCGAGGTGTCGCGGGTGGCGCTCGGCGATGTCATGCCGGCGTTGCACGTGCTGTCCCTGCGCCGCGCGCTGCCGGACGCGGAGCAGTCGCTGGCGGGCCCGATCGTGCGCGAGCTGCGCATGCGCAAGGACGCCGCCGAGGTCGAGGGCCTGCGGCGGGCCGGTGCGGCCATCGACCGCGTCCACGCGCGCATGGCCGAGTTCCTGCGGGTCGGGCGCACGGAGGCCGAGGTCGGCGCCGACATCGCGGCGGCCATCGTCGAGGAGGGCCACGCGGTGGCCGAGTTCGTCATCGTGGGCTCCGGCCCCAACAGCGCGAGCCCGCACCACTCGCAGTCCGCCCGCGTGGTCGAGGCGGGCGACGTGGTCGTCATCGACATCGGCGGGCCGGTGCCCGAGGGCTACTGCTCGGACAGCACCCGCACCTATGTCATGGGCGAGCCCCGCGACGCGGACGTCGCCGACACCTACGCCGTGCTGCAGGCGGCCCAGGCCGCGGCCGTCGCCTCGGTCCGGCCCGGGGTGGCCGCGCAGGACGTCGACGCGGCGGCCCGCTCCGTCATCGCCGACGCGGGCTTCGGGGAGTACTTCATCCACCGCACGGGCCACGGCATCGGCCTCGACGTGCACGAGGACCCGTACATCGTCGCCGGCAACGAGCTGCCGCTCGAGCCCGGCATGGCGTTCTCGGTCGAGCCGGGCATCTACCAGCCGGGCCGGTGGGGCGCGCGGATCGAGGACATCGTGGTCGTCACCCCCGACGGCGTCGAGCCGCTCAACACCCGGCCGCACGAGCTGACCGTGCTCCCGACCCGATGACCGCCTCGGAGCTGGAGCCCATAGACCAGGCCATAGCCCGAGAGCTCTCCGCCGACGGGCGATGCAGCTTCACCGACCTCGCCGAGCGCGTGGGCCTGTCGGTGTCGGCCGTCCACCAGCGAGTGCGCCGCCTGGAGCAGCGCGGTGTCATCCGGGGCTACACCGCGCAGCTCAACGCGGAGGTCATCGGCCTGCCCCTCACCGCGTTCATCTCCCTGACCCCCATCGACCCGTCCGAACCGGACGACTATCCCCAACGCCTCACCCACATCCGCGAGATCGAGTCCTGCTACTCGGTGGCCGGCGACGAGTCCTACATCCTCCTGGTGCGGGTGGCCTCCCCAGCCGCCCTGGAGGAGCTGCTACGCCAGATCCGCGAGGCCGCCAAGGTCTCCACCCGTACGACAGTCGTCCTGTCCACTCCGTACGAGGGCCGATCCCCAGCCCTGTAACGGCCCCACGTGCAAGCCCCGGCCCCACCGTCCACTCCGGACGAAGACCGGTCCCCTCAACGGACCGCCACAAGCACATGGTCGTCGCCGAACTGCCAGACCGGCCCTGCCTCCGCGAAGCCGGCCGCGCGCAGCAGCGCTGCCTGCTGGTGAACGGTCAGGTCGTTCTCGGTGTGCGACGTGGAGTGGTCCCGGCCGTCCAGCAGGGGGGTCAGCTCGGCGTCCTCGCGGAGGGCTTGCCACCACTCGGCCCAGTCCTCGTTGCGGTCGGTGCCCACGCGCGCGGTCCGGGCCTCCCGCACCGCGCCCGCGATAGCGTCCAAAGTAGACGCGCCCAGTCCCATCTGGTCGGCGTTGACGAACACGCCGCCGGGCCGCAGCCGCTCGGCCAGGGTCCGGTAGAGCGCGGCGAGCGAGTCGGGGTCGAGCCAGTGCAGCGCGGTCGACGACACGGCGGCGTCCCACGGCCCGGCGAGCCCCGTGCGGTCCGGCCACGACGGGTAGCAGAGGTCGGCCTCGATCAGCTTCACCCGCGGTCCGGTGTTGGCCGCGCCGAGCCCGAGCAGCAGCGGGTCGGCGTCCACCCCGACGACGTCGACCTGGGGGAGTGCGGCGGCGATCCGCGCCGACAGCGACCCGGGCCCGCACCCGAGGTCGACCACCCTGGCCGGCCCGGTGCCCACCGCGGCCCGCACCACGTCGATCACCACCCGGAACCGCTCCTCGCGGTCGGGGATGTACCGCTCCTGCTGAGCGTCCCAGCGCCGCACCCACCGCTGTGCCGTCGTCACCTGCATGGCGCACCTCCGTAACTGGCTATAAGCTTGATGACAGTGACGCTAGCTGACGTGGAGGTAACTGGTCAAGTGGACTTTGACAGTCACACAAGTGACGTGGTGGGAAACGTCGTGACGTTGATCAACGACGTCACCCCGGGTGAGCGCCACGGCCGCCCCTTCCCGCCGCCGGCCGACCTGGTGGCGGCCGTCCGCGACGCCGTGCCGCCCTCCCGTACCCCCGACCACCCGACCGCCGCCGAGGCCGAGGAGCTGGCCGCCTGGGCGACCCAGCTGCGCGAGGTGGTCGAGCTGGTCGACGCCGGCGAGGTGGCCAAGGCCTGCGCGTCCCTGAACGCCATCATGCGAGCCACGAACGCCATCCCCACCCTGGCCCGCCACGACGACGAGCCGTGGCACCTGCACTTCCACAGCGCACACGCGTCCTGGTCCGAAAGCTGGGCGGCCTCGATGGCAACAGCCCTGGCGACAGTCCTGGGCAACGCGGCCATCGACCGCCTCGGCATCTGCAACGCCTCCGCGTGCGACCGCGTGTACGTGGACATCTCGAGAAACGGCACCCGCCGCTTCTGCTCGACCGCGTGCCAGAACCGCGTGAAAGCCGCAGCCTTCCGGGCCCGCAAAACCGCCCCAGGCTAGGCGGGAACCGGTTCCCGCGCAGGGGCCGTCGCGTTCTCCATGGGCGAGGGCCAAACCCCGCGAGGGCCGCCACCGCGCCGAGAGGGGCCAGTGGCGCCCCAGGACAGAGGCGCCACCGTCACGAGGGTCAGGCCGCGTGCCGAGCCGAGGAACGCAGGAACCCCGCCAGGCCGGCGAGGTCGTCGGTGTTGATGTGGTCCACGCCCGCCGCCACGAGCTCGCGCCAGATCGCCTCGCGCTCGGGCCCGGCCACGTCCGGCGTCGCCCAGAACCGGACCCGCTGGCCGGCGTCGTGCGCGGTCCGCACGATGGCGCGCAGCTCGGCCCGCTCGTCGGCGGGCATCGGGCCCGCGCCGGTCCACGAGAACAGCGTCGTCCAGTTGTCCGACACCAGCGGCGTCAGGCGCGCGTCGGCGCCGGGGCCGAGGTCGGACTGGTTCGCGATCCGGCCGTCGTAGAACGCGACCCGGCTGCGCTGCGCCTCCATCGTCGCCCGCGGCCGGTTGCCGGACACCACCGCCGTCACCGGGCCGCGCCACACCCGGCCCGACCGGTAGGACGTCCACAGGAACGCGTACCGAGGCGAGCGCAGCACCGAGTCCAGCGCCGCGTAGGTCGACTCGCCCTCGGTCTTGATGTCGATCAGCAGCTGGAAGTCCACCCGCCGCCCGGGGTAGATGCCGCCGTGGAGAGCCTTCTGCCGCAACGGGTCCAGGTACAGCGAGCGGAGCGTGCGGGCCGGGTCGAGGTCCGCCGGGTCGTGCGCGACGAGCAGGTCGCCGTCCACGAGGAAGATGTCGGCCTCGACGCTGGTGAAGCCGTGGTCCAGCGCGTCGAACAGCGGCCGGGCGTGCTCGTAGTCGTTGTGCGCGTGGGCCTGCGCCAGCGGCTCGACCCGCTGCTGGGGTGGTGTCGCGGTCGCGGCGGGGACCGCGCCGGCCACCAGGCCGAGCAGTGCCAGCAGCAGGAACAGGGATCGGGGCAGGGCCCGCACGGCAGAACCTCCGTCGGTCGGGATAGCAGGGCGCCGCCCAACGTAGGGCACGCGGGTGAACGCTGGGCACCGCCGACGTGGCAGAGTCGGGGACGTGATCGATACCCGCCTGGCCGGCAAGGTGGTGCTGGTGACCGGGGGAGCGGGTGGCATCGGCGCGGCGATCAGCCGGGCGTTCGCCGCGGAGGGCGCCCGGGTCGCGATCCACTACCTCGCCGCCGAGCCCGGTCCGCCCGACGGTGCCCACTGGGAGCACTCCCTGCCCACCGACGCCGTCCCGCTGGCCGAGGAGCTCGGCGGCGTCGCCGTCGACGCCGACCTGTCCGAAGCGGACGCCCCACGCTGCCTGTTCGACGACGTCGAGGCCGCGCTCGGCCGCGTCGACGTGCTGGTGAACAACGCGGCCCACCGCGAGAGCCCCGACACCATCGACAGGCTCACCGCCGCCAACCTCGAGCGCCACTACCGCGTCAACGCGATCGCCCCGGCGCTGCTCACGGCCGAGCTGGCCCGCCGCGGCGGCACGTGCGCGGTCAACATCTCTACCGACGCCGCCCGCGCGTTGCCCGGCAAGATCGGCTACGGCACGTCGAAGGCCGCGCTGGAGGCGTTCACCCGCGCCGCGGCCCTCGACCTCGGCCCCCGCGGCGTCCGAGTGAACGCGGTGGCCCCCGGTCCGGTCCAAACGGGATGGATCACGGAGGACCAGGTCCAGGCCCTGACGTCGATCATCCCGTTAGGACGCGTGGGCGACCCGGCGGATGTGGCCGACGCGGTGGTCTTCCTTGCCTCCCACCAGGCCCGCTGGATCACCGGCCAGGTCGTCCAGGTCGCCGGCGGTCACGCACTCTGATGTCCACGCGACGAGGACCGCGCGAAGACCGCGCGACGAGGACCGCGCGCTAGGGACCGCGGGACGAGGCGGCGTGCAGGTTGCCGTCCGCGCCCGCCAGGCACGCGGCGGCCCGGTCCGGCGTGTTCAGGAACTCGCCGAGGCAGCTGCCGAACTGCGCGTGCCCCAACGCGTTGGGGTGGAACGACTCCTGCAACGCGTGCGTCGCGCGGTCCTCGTGTTGCAGGTCGTCCCACTGGACGGCCAGGCGGCGGAACCACTCGTGGTGCTCCGGGTCGCGGCTGGCCGAGCAGGCCTCGTGGCCGATGCCCGCGCGGGACAGGTCCAGGAACCGCGCGTTCACCCGCGCCGCCGCCAGGCGCACGCCCGCGGTGAGCACCGGCACCGCCGTCCGCTCGACCCAGCGCAGGTCGTCGGAGCGGAACGGGCAGCCGGACAGGTCCTGCAGGCCCCGCGCCACATCCGTGCCGATCGGCGCCGCGTAGGACTGGACGATCAGCTGGTAGTCGTCCTCCGCGTAGCCCGCGTTGCCCATCACCGTGCGGATGTCCGACAGCGCCCGCACGAGCTTGGGCACCATCTTGTCCACCCGCTCCTGCCACTTCGGCCCGACCGAGTCGCCGCACGGCTCGCCGCGGCCGATCCACGCCTCGACACACGCGTTCAGCACGTGCGAGAACCCCGGCTCGTCGTTGGCCCCGGACCCGACGACCACCGCCACGACCCGGTTCCGCGCGGCGATCGCCGCCAGCCGCTCGGCCTGCGACGGCTCCGTGTACTGCACGACGTCACCCAGCCCGACCTGCGGCGACGGCGCGCCCGAGCACGCCAGGTTGAACGTCCGGTCGATCGTGAGCAGGTCCATCCGGTGCACCGACGCGTGCGGGGACCGGTGGCACCAGTTGCCGTTCTGGCCGTCGGTGCCCTTCTCGTAGTCGCCCGCGCCCTCGCCGGAGATCGTGCTGTCGCCCATGGCCACGACCACGCGCGGGGCGTCCTGCGGCGGACCGGGTAACGGTGTCGGCTCAGGGACGAGGTCGTCGCCCACGAGCAGAACCGAGCCGAGCAGCAGAACAATCACCATGAGCCCGATCCAGGCTCGCCATCCCCGCGGTCGCATCGTGCTCAAGCGTAGTGCCGCGCGCCGCCGGGCGGCGCGACGATGGTGGGCGTGCCCACGCAACCGTTGATCGGTCGCCCCCGCACGCTGACTATCTGGGCAGGCCGGCTGCTCGCGGCTATCGCGGCCGCGCACCTGGTGTTCTTCTTCGCGACGTCGGTGGGCTTCGTCCCCGACTGGCTCTCCGGCGCGCTCTGGGCCGACCTCCCGATCGGCGCGCCGATGCCGCAGGCCCAGGCGTTCTTCTGGCAGCTGGTCGGCAGCTTCGCGGTGCCGACGGCGCTGCTCGGGCTGGTGCTCGCCCGCCTCGCGCGCGAGGGCCGGGCGCTGCCGGGCTACGTCACCTGGACGATCGCCTGCTGGGTGCTGGCGTGCGCGTTGATCCTCGAGCCGTCCGGCTTCCCGGTGATCCTCCTCCCGGCCGCGATGCTGGTGACGGCCCGGCTCATGGCGAACGGCGCCTCCCGGAAGCCGGAAGGCGCCGTTCGGCGGTGATGATCAGAGCGGGCGGCGGATGTTCCGCGGGTCCCACCTGTCGAGCTCGGTGAGCGCCGCGGACCGCTTGGCGGCCGGGGCGGTGCTCACGCCGGCCCAGCGCAACAGCGTCGCGGTCGCCGCGGCGTTGTCGGCCGGGTTCAGCGCCCGGATGTTCGCGCCGTGGTTGGCGCCCGGCGCGGTGTAGGTGTACGAGTCCTTGTTGCTCGGGTGGAACGGCTCGGCACCCCACGGGTCGTCGGAGCCGTAGACGAACAGCAGCTGGCTCGCGTCCTTGCTGACCCACCGGTCGACGTCGGCGATCGGCCACGGGTCGTGCTTGGACCGCAGCTCCGGCGGCAGGCTGGAGTTGGCCACGTAGAGGTTCGGGTAGTGCAGCAAACCCTTGAGGTACTTGAACTTCGGCTGCGGCCAGCCGAGCTGTGTCGCGGCCTGGTAGTAGTACGGCGCGTAGGGGAGGATCCCCTGGTCGGCATAGAAGGCGAAGCCGGCGACGTTGTCGATGAAGTCGAAGATCTGCTGGTCGGTGGCCGTCACCGGCGGCACCGCACCGCAGTCCGCCTCGCGCGAGTACTGCCAGAACGCCCACTCGGTGTCGAGCACGGTCATCTCGAAGGCCCGGTCGGTCGACCCGAGGACCCGGTCGAACGTGAGGTTGTTGGCGGCGGCGAACTGGTCGTAGAGGTTGACCAGGTTCGTGCGCCGGGTCAGCGCCTCCTTCTGCAGGGTCTCGAGCGCCGTGCGGCAGGCCGGGGTCGAGCCGACGCTCGCGAAGAAGTCGTCGTAGGCGGTGTCCTGCTTGTTGTTGGCGTCGTTCGGGGCCACGTAGGCCACCACGCCGTCGACGTCACGCGGGTAGAACCGGCGGTGGTAGACCGAGGTCATGCCGCCCTTGCTGGCGCCGGTGGAGATCCACTTGGCGGAGTAGATCGGCTTCAGCGCCTGGACGATCTTGTGGTGGTCGGTCGCCGCCTGCCAGATGTTGAGCTTGGTCCAGTTGGCCGGCTCGGGCCGCGAGGGCGTGAAGAACCGCTGCTCGATGGAGATCTGGTTGCCGTCGATGAGCGCGGTCGGCTCCGAGCGGAAGGCCCGTTCGGGCATGCCGTAGCCGGTCGTGTGCAGCACCATCGGCCGGCTGGTGTCGCGGTGCAGGAGCTGGAGGCGCTGCTCGAACGTCGGCCCCTGTGGGTTGAGGTGGTCGACGGCCTGGCGGTAGGTGAGGAAGAAGAACCGGTAGCCGGGCGCGGGCGCCGGCTTCTCGGAGACGACGGTCAGCCCGGGTACCGCCTCGAGCCTGTCGAGGAGGTCGTCCTGCTGGGTCACCGCGGTGGTCACCGCGGGGCCCGCCTGGGCCGGGACGGCCGCGGTCAGCCCGATCATGCTTGCGGCGAGCACGGGCAAGATCGCCGCCGCGAGCGTCCTTCTTCGGATGGACACGCCACTCTCCTAGGGTCACTTTGGTCGCTAACGGTGTGCGACCGACCTGCGAGAGTGTTCCTGACTGAACACGATGGTGGTAGGGCCACAGCTCGCCACTTCACCCTGCGTATGACCCGTTACCGAGGGTCAGAGTGGCGCGCCTTCGAGAAGCGGAGGGCGGCGGCCTGCTGCCGTGTTCGACTTCGAGCGCGACGCCGAGGACATGGCCGCGGTGTCTACTTCGGAGCGCGGCCTGCGCACGCGCCCGGACACCGTCAACTGACGGAGAACGCCCGGCGGGCCCCCTGCGCTCGCCGGGCGTTCTCTCGGCCCGCTAGGACTCGGCCGGCGTGGCGGTGGTGGACTCGTAGTCCGCCCACCACTTCTGGCCTGCCTTCGGGAGCGTGGCGATCGGGTCGTAGTACGGGTAGCGGCGGCTCAGCGCGTCCGGGTCCGAGCGCTCGATGCCCGTGCGGTAGTTCTTCGTCCAGTAGGAGATGCCGCGCTCGCGGTCGTACTCCGCCAGCTGGTGGACCCAGCGCTTCCCCACGTACGGGACGTCGCAGATGATGCGCGGGGTCGCGTAGCCCGGCAGGTAACCCATGATCGCGTGCTGGAGCTGCTGGGCCTCCCACACCGCGACGCGCCAGTGCTCCGCGTTCGGGATCATGTCGCACATGTAGAAGTAGTACGGCAGGATGTTCGCCTCGCCCTGCAGGGCGAAGCACAGGTCCAGCAGGTCATCCGGAGTCGCGTTCACGCCACGCATCAGCACGCCCTGGTTGCGCACGTCGCGCACGCCGACCTCGAGCGCGGTCCGCGCGGCCTCGGCCACCAGCGGGGTCACCGACTGGGCGTGGTTCACGTGCGTGTGAATCGCCAGGTTGACCCCGCGCCGGCCGGCCGTCCGGGCGACGCGCTCCAGGCCCTCGACGACCTTGGGCTGCAGCCAGTGCTGCGGCATCCCCGCGAGCGCCTTGGTCGCCAGCCGGATGTCGCGCACCGAGTCGATGTCGAGCAGCCGCATCAGGAACGACTCCAGCTGGTGCCACGGCACGTTCGCCACGTCACCGCCGGACACGACGACGTCCCGCACGCCGGGGGTCCGCTTCAGGTACTCGATCATCTGGTCCTGCCGGTCGACCGGCTTGAGCGTCAGCTTGTGCTTGTCCACCTGCGGGGTCGAGTTGCCGACCAGGTCCATCCGCGTGCAGTGACCGCAGTACTGCGGGCACGTCGACAGCAGCTCGGCCAGCACCTTCGTCGGGTACCGGTGGGTCAACCCCTCCACGACCCACATCTCCGCCTCGTGCAGCGAGTCGCGCGACGAGTGCGGGTGGTTCGGCCACTCCGGCTCGCGGTCGCTCGCCACCGGCATCATGTAGCGGCGGATCGGGTCCGCCAGGAACGCCTTCGTGAACGAGCCGTCCACCGAGGGCGCCATCGTGTTGAGCATCTGGGGCGGCAGCAGCATCGACATCGTCGCGAGCCGCTCCTGGTCCGCCACCAGGTCGTCGTAGAACGACTCCTCGAGCAGGTCGCCCACCACCGCCCGGAGCTGCTTGACGTTCTTCACGCAGTGCACCCGCTGCCACTGGGCGTCACGCCACTGGGCGTCCGTGACCTCCCGCCAGCCGGGGAACCGCCGCCAGTCCGGCTCCACCAGCTCCCGCCGCACGTACTCGTACGGCTGCCGCGAGGTCTCGTCGACTGCTTCGGAGACCGTCGTGGCGGCTGACTCCAGGTTGTTCGCCGCCGTCATCTGTTCTCCTCGCCGCTAGGGTGACGTAAAGATATGCTGCCAGAACGTATCGTTGGCGCAAATCCTACGGAAGATGGTGGTCGAGCGTGTCGTCATCCCCCTACGGGTTGCATCGGGTGCTGGAACCGGCCGGGGTGCTGCCCCAGCAAGCCTGGCGGCTCTCGACAGAGTCCCGCTCGTGGCCCGATGAAGTCGTGGTGGACGTCGCGCGGCTCAACCTGGATGCCGCCTCCTTCCGCCAGCTCAGGGAGCAGCACGGCGAGCCGGAGGCGGTCCGCAAGGCCGTGCTGGAGATCATCGAAGAGCGCGGCAAGATGCACAATCCGGTCACCGGATCGGGCGGCATGCTGCTCGGCACCGTCCGCGAGGTCGGCCCCGAGTCGCCGCTCGGGCTGCGCGTGGGTGATCGAATCGCAACATTGGTCTCGCTCACCCTGACCCCGCTGCGCGTCGACGACGGCCTCGCCGACTGGTCCGGCGACAGCGAGCAGGTCCCGTGCCGCGGTACCGCCGTCCTCTTCGGCCGCTCCATCGCCGCGGTCCTGCCCGACGACCTCCCCGACGAGCTGGCCCTCGCCGTCCTCGACGTCTGCGGCGCGCCCGCGCTCACCGACCGCGTCGTCCGCGACGCCGGCCCGAGCGCCACCGTCCTGGTCCTCGGCGGCGGTGGCAAGTCCGGCTCGCTCTCGCTCGCCGCCGCCCGCCGCGCCGGCGCCGGCCGGCTCGTCGCGCTCGTCCCCACCCGGGCCGAGGCCGGCGCCGTCGAGGCCAGCGGCCTGGCCGACGAGGTCGTGATCGCCGACGCCCGCAACCCGGTGGCGGTCGCCGAGGCCGTCGGCGCGCCGGTCGACGTCACGGTCGTCTGCGTCGACGTCCCCGGCTGCGAGCACGGCGCGGTCCTCGCCACCGCGGACGGCGGCACCATCGTCTTCTTCTCCATGGCCACGTCGTTCTCCGCCGCCGCGCTCGGCGCCGAGGGCCTCGCCGCCGACGTCCGCATGCTCATCGGCAACGGCTACGTCCCCGGTCACGCCACCTTCGCCCTCGACCTCCTGCGCGACACCCCAGGGGTTCGCGACCTGTTCGAGCGCCGCGAGCGGCACACTTCCCGGACATGAGGACCCTGTTCACCGGCGCCCGGATCCACGGCACGACGGCCACCGCGCTCACCGTCGAGGACGGCGTGCTCACCTGGCTCGGCGACGCCTCGGCAGCGCCCCAGGCCGGCCCGACCGTGGAGCTGGGCGGCGCCCACCTCGCCCCGGCGTTCGTCGACGCCCACGTGCACGCCACCTCCGCCGGCCTGCTGCGCACCGGGCTCGACCTCACCAAGGCCGAGTCGCGCGAGGACGTCCTCGACGCCGTCCGTGACCGCGCCGGGACGGACGAGGTGCTCTGGGGCCACGGCTGGGACGAGACCCGCTGGCCCGACAACCGCCCGCCCACCCGCACCGAGCTCGATGCGGCCGCCGGCACCACCCCGGTCTACCTGTCCCGCATCGACGTCCACTCCGCGCTCGCCTCGACCGCGCTGCTCGACCGGGTGCCCGCCGCGCGCACGGCCCCGGGCTGGTCGGACGACGGTCCGCTCACCCGCGACGCCCACCACCATGTCCGCAGGCAGTTCGGCGACTCGATCACCCCGGAGCAGCGCCACGCGGCCCAGCTGTCCTTCCTGACGCATGCCGCGTCGCGGGGCATCGCCTGCGTCCACGAGTGCGGCGGCCCGGACATCACGGGCGCCCAGGACTTCGCTGACCTCCTCGCGATAAGGGGAAACCTGCCCAGGGTCATCGGCTACTGGGGCGCGGCCGGTGACGCCCCGGCAGGCGCCCGCGGGAAGGCCGGCGACTTCTTCGTCGACGGCGCGTTCGGCTCCCGCACCGCCGCCCTCACCCGGCCCTACACCGACGCGCCGCACACGAGCGGTGCCCGCTACCTCGACGCCGAGCAGATCGCCGCGCACCTCGTCGCCTGCACCGAGCAGGGCGTCCAGGCCGGCTTCCACGTCATCGGCGACGCGGCCGTCGCCGAGGTCGTCGCCGGCTTCCAGCTGGCCGAGAAGGTGGTGGGGGAGCAGGCCCTCGCCAGCACGAGGCACCGCCTGGAGCACCTGGAGATGATCACCGTCGAGCAGGCCGCCGAGCTGGCCCGGTTCCGGGTCGTCGCCTCGGTGCAGCCGCTGTTCGACGCCACGTGGGGCGGCCCGGCCGGCATGTACGCCCAGCGCCTCGGCCCCGACCGCGCCGCCGGCCTCAACCCGTTCGCCATGCTCGTGGCGCAAGGCCTGACCCTCGCGTTCGGCTCGGACGCGCCGGTCACCCCGGTCGACCCGTGGGCCACCGTCGACGCCGCGGTCGACCACCGCACACCCGGCTCCGGGCTCGGCCGGGAGGCCGCGTTCGCGGCGCACACGGCGGGCGGCTGGGCGGCGGCCGGCGAGCAGGGCGGCACGCTGGAGGTCGGCGCTCCCGCCACGTTCGCGGTATGGCGGGACCGGACCTGCCTGCGCACCGTCCTTGACGGAACGACGATCTACGTGGCGAGCGAAGCGACCCGTTCGACGGAGGTGCGATGATGCCCTTGCTGGACCTGGATCCCGAAGTGGTCGACACCGCGCGCAAGCTCGCCGCGCGGGCCGCCGAGCCGGTCGTCACGATCGCCAGAGCCCACACCACGGTGGCCGTCGAACGGGCGACGCTGCGGCTCGCCGGCATCACCGGCGCCGACACCACCCACCGGGCCGGCGACGTGCCGTGGGTCAACCGGGTCGTCGACACCGTCCGCGAGCACTGCGGCCTCGAGCACGGCGTTGTCCTGCCGGCGTTCCACGCGCTCAAGGAACACAACCTCGCCACGCTCACCGAGCTGGCCGGGGCCACCGCCGCCGGCCAGGTCCGGTACACCGTCCCCACCGGCCGCGACGCCGAGCGCGCGGCGAAGGCCGGCCGCACCGCCGTCGCGAAGGGGCTCCGCACGGTCGACCGCAACCGGGCCCAGCGCGACAAGCTCATCGCCAAGCTCGGCAACCCGGAGCAGCGGCCGTGGATCTACCTGATCGTGGCGACCGGCGACATCGACGAGGACGTCGTCCAGGCCGCCAACGCGGCCCGCGCCGGCGCCGACATCATCGCGGTGATCCGCTCGACCGGACAGTCCCTTTTGGACTACGTGCCGGAGGGCGCCACGCACCACGGGTTCGCGGGCACGTACGCCACCCAGGAGAACTTCCGCATCATGCGGGCCGCCATGGACGACGTGTCCAAGGAGGTCGGCCGGTACATCCGCGTCACCAACTACGCGTCCGGGCTGTGCATGCCGGAGATCGCGGTGCTGGGCGGGTTGCAGCGGCTGGACATGATGCTCAACGACTCGATGTACGGCATCCTGTTCCGTGACATCAACCCCATCCGGACGTTCGTCGACCAGCGGTTCTCCCGCCAGGTGCACGCCCGCGCCGGCATCGTCATCAACACCGGCGAGGACAACTACCTCACCACCGCCGACGCCGTCGACGCCGCGCACACCGTCACGGTCTCGCAGCTGCTCAACGAGCACTTCGCGCACGAGGCCGGCCTGCCCGACGAGCTGCTCGGCCTCGGCCACGCGTTCGAGATCAACCCCACGGTGCCCGACTCGTTCCGCCTCGAGCTCTCCCACGCGCTGCTCGCGCGCGAGCTGTTCCCCGACGCGCCGCTCAAGTGGATGCCGCCCACCAAGCACATGACCGGCGACGTCTTCAACGGCTACCTCCTCGACGGCTTCTTCAACCTCGCCGGTGTCCTCACCGGACAGTCGATCCTGCTGGTCGGCATGATGACCGAGGCCGTCGTCACGCCGTTCCTGTCCGACCGCGACCTCGCGCTGGCCAACGTCCGGTACGTCCTCAACGCGGCGGCCGGCCTGCGCGAGGACTTCCGGCCGGCGCCGGACGGGTTCATCGTCAAGCGGGCGCACCAGGTGCTCGGCGAGGCCGTCGACCTGCTGGACCGCATCGTCCGCGACGGCCTCCTCGACGCGATCGCCGACGGCACGTTCGGGCTCATGAAACGCCCGCCGGACAAGGGAAAGGGTGCCGACGGCGTGGTCGAGAAGGCGTCCGGGTACGTGAACCCCGCCGCCGACCTGCTCGACGAGGGGGCGACCAGGTGACCGCCACGCGCGACGAGCCGGCGAAGAGGCACGTGCGGCCCTACGGCGACACCACCGGGGACGGCATGGTGCAGGTGTCGTTCACGCTGCCCGTGCCGGCCGGCCCGAAGGCCGAGGGTGCGGCGATGCAGCTGGCGAACAAGATGGGCCTCGACCCGGCGATGGTCGTGCACTCGCACGGCATCGGCGCCGACTTCACGTTCTTCGTGGTCTACGGGTCGGCCAAGCACCTCGTCGACCTCGACGAGGTCACCGTCGTCGAGCGGGAGTACCCGCTGCTGTCACCGTCCGAAGTGAACGGTGTGATCCGGAAGCTGTTGCGCCGCAAGCTGGTCGTGGTAGGCGGCTGCATCGGCACCGACGCGCACACGGTGGGCATCGACGCCATCCTCAACATCAAGGGCTTCGCCGGCGAGAAGGGCCTCGAGTACTACCGCGAGCTGCGCGTGCTCAACCTCGGCGCCCAGGTGACCGTGCCGGAGCTGGTGAAACGCGCCCGCGCCGAGAAGGCCGACGCGGTGCTGGTGTCGCAGGTGGTCACCCAACGCGACGCGCACATCCTCAACACGCGGGAGATGTCCGCCGCGTTCCGCGAGGCCATGGGCGACCGGTGCCCGGTGCTCATCGCCGGCGGCCCCCGCTTCGACCCGATGATGGCCGGCGACCTCGGCGTCGACCGGGTGTTCGGCCGCGGGACGACGCCGGGTGAGGTCGCGAGCTATCTTGTCCACGCGATGGCGCAGAACAGGGGAGTGGCCGCGTGAGCTTGGTCGAGGGGTTCTCGGTGACGCACCGGCGGTACGTGCCGTACGCGGACGCCCACTACGGCGGCAACCTGGTCGACGGCGCGTACGGCCTGGCCCTGTTCGGCGACGTGGCGACGGACCTGTCCATCCACACCGACGGCGACGAGAGCCTCTTCGCCGGGTACTCGAACGTGGAGTTCCTGGCCCCGGTCCAGGCCGGCGACGTGGTGGAGGTGACCGCCACGCTCGTCCGGGTCGGCAACCGGTCCCGCGACCTCGAGTTCGAGGCCCGCGTGCTGTGCCGGGCGGCGCCGTCCCGCGGCCCATCGGCCGCCGACGTGCTGGACCCGCCGCTGCTCGCCACCCGGGCGAAGGGGACGGTCGTGGTTCCGGCGGGCAAGACGCCGGGCACCATCGAGGCCTGACCCGTCCTGCCGCCTGAGCGCGGTCACGTGCGTCCGAAGGCGGACGATCGGGTGCGGCCGGGCCTGCGCGGTCACGGCATCGGGCACCTGCTTGTCACCGAAGTGATCGACTGGACGCGGGAAAACCGCTGGTCACAGGTGGAGCGACAGGTAGCGGACGGGAACGGCGCGGCCCGGCGGCCGTTCGTGCGCAAGGGGTTTGAACCGACCGGACAGCGGCAACCCCTGCCCCGTAATCCGGCGGTTGACACAGAGATGTTGGTACGTAAGGTTTTCTAGAGTCCACATTTCGGGACTCCGCTCTTGCTCCGAATGGAGCACACTGCTAGTAAATCTAGCTCTGGGCGTTCGCCCGTGCGAACGGAGGAGCTTCGTGTCGACAGACCTCGTCGAAGTGATCGAACTGCTCAACCAACCGCAGGATCGGCTCTGGAGAGTGCTGAACGATCTGGAGGCCTATCCGCGGTTCGTCCGCGAGATCGCCTGGTCGCACCGTACCGGCCACGCCGAGGCGGCGGTCGGCACGCAGTACGAGGTGCGGTTCAGCGTCGACCAGGGGCCGGTGGCGTGCCACGACGTCGAGGTGCTGGTGCACCGGTCGCCGGAGCACCTGGTGCTCGTCAGCGACCAATGGCCGGGTGGGCACGTCGCGATCCGGCTCACCGCCGTCGACCGGCGGAGGACCGAGCTGCACCTGGCGATCTCACTGCCGGAAAACTCGTCGCTGACCGCGTCGTCGTTGCGCAAGCGGGCGCGCCGGGCGATCGGGCTCGTCGACGACCACCTGGCCGGCCGGGCGACCACGACGTCCCGCGGTGGTCTGGACCAGGCCGCGCAAGGCCAGTCGCAGCTGGCGGTGGCGCGAGTGCTCACGAAGGCGGGCGTGATCTCGCCGGGCCGGCCGGACCGGGTGGCCAAGCAGCTGAACGCGCTCTCCCGGTGGGGCGCCACGACGGCCGGTGGGTACAGCGCGGCGGCCGCGCGGGTGCCGCGGGACGACGCGATCGCGGACGAGCTCGGCGCGTTGACGTTCGCCGACGTCGACACGCGGACGAACCGGCTGGCGAACGCGTTGGCGGAGTTCGGCGTGCGGCAGGGCCGGCGGGTGGCGTTGATGTGCCGCAACCACGGCACGATCGTGGAGTCGATGATCGCGTGCGGGAAGCTGGGCGCGTCGGTGTTGTTGCTGAACACGGGCCTGTCGGCGACGCAGGTGACCGATGCCGTGCAGACCCACCGGCCGGTCGCGATGCTGGCGGACGAGGAGTTCCTCCACCTGATGTACGAGCTGCCGCCGGCGCTGCCGCGGATCGGCACGTGGGGCGGGGCCGAGCCGACCGTCGACGGGCTGATCGAGCAGGGATCCGCGGAGAAGGTGAAGCCGCCGGCTGTCGCGGGCAAGATCATCGTGTTGACGTCCGGGACCACCAGCAACCCCAAGGGCGCGCGGCGGCGCAACCCGCACGGCCTGCGCACGGCGGCGGCGGTCCTGTCGCGGATCCCGCTGCGGGCGGGGGAGCGGATGCTCATCGCGGCGCCGCTGTTCCACACGTGGGGGCTCGCGGCGATGCAGCTGGGGATGCCGCTGCACGCGAAGCTGGTGCTGCAGCGCAGGTTCGACGCGGAGTCGGCGCTGCGGGCGATCGAGGAGCACCAGGTGACGTCGCTGTTCGCGGTGCCGGTGATGTTGCAGCGGATCATGGACCTGCCGCGGCAGGTGATCCGGAACTACGACACGTCGTCGCTGCGGGTGGTGGCGAGCAGCGGGTCGCCGATGTCGGCGGGGTTCGTCACGGCGTTCATGGACGAGTTCGGTGATGTGCTCTACAACCTGTACGGCTCGACCGAGGTGTCGTGGGCGAGCATCGCCGACCCCGCCGACCTGCGCGCGGCCCCGACGACCGCGGGCCGGTGCCCGATCGGTACCCGGGTGGGGATTCTCGACGCGCGCGGCCGGCCGGTGCCGCCCGGCGTCGTGGGCCAGATCTGCGTCGGGAACGACATGCTGTTCGAGGGCTACACGGGTGGTGGGAGCAACCGCCTCTACGACGACATGATGGTGACGGGCGACAGGGGCTACCTGGACGCCGACGGCAGGCTCTTCGTCTCGGGCCGCGACGACGACATGATCATCTCCGGCGGCGAGAACGTGTTCCCGCGGCCGGTGGAGGAGCTGCTGCTGACGTTGCCCCAGATCCTGGACGCGGCGGTGGTCGGCGTGCCGGACAGGGAGTACGGCCAGCGTTTCGCCGCGTACGTCGCCTTACGCCACGGCGCCATGCTGAGCGCCGACATGGTCCGCGACTACGTGCACGCGCATCTGCCGCGCTACGCGGTGCCGCGAGACGTGATCTTCATGGACCAGCTACCCCGCAACGCGACAGGAAAGGTGGTGCGGCGGATGTTGGCGTCGGAGGGCCTCGCCTGACCGGCTTGGCCTCCGGCCCCCGGAACCCAGCGTACTGAGCGCCACCGACGGTTTCGGTGTCCTCGGGCGGACTTGTGGACGACGTGGTGGGAGCGCGGGCCGTCAGCCGTGCTGGATCACGCAGAACCGGTTGCCCTCCGGGTCCGCCAGCACGACGAAGTCCGCGTCGTCGGGGTAGTCCTGCCAGTCCACATGGGACGCGCCAAGGGCCAGCAGGCGCTCGACCTCGCCGGCCTGGTCCGGCGTGTACAGGTCCAGGTGCACGCGTGGCTTCTCCTGCACCGGGGTCTCGCTCAGCATCAGCGACACGTTCGGCCCGCCGCCGGACGCGGGCGTGAGCACGACCCACGTGTCCTCCGGCTCGTCGCGCGGGACGTAGCCCAGCGCCCGGCCCCAGAACTCCATCGCGCGCCGCACGTCCGACGCGCCCATGACGATCGACCCGACATGCATGACCCGATTGTCCAGTACCCGGGTATGACGCTCAGGATGGCTCCGCGGCCCGACGATCCGCGCCGCCGCCGCGCATAGCGTCCAGGACATGACGAACGCACTGCTCACGCGCCTCCGCATCCAGCCACGGCCGGGCCTGTTCAGGGCACTCGTGGCGTGGCCGTTCGCGGTGCTCGCCCTCTACCTCGTGGCCCGCGGCTGGCTGTACCCGCTCTGGCCGGACACCGTCGGCGCCATCGGGCACCCGTTCACCGCCGACCCCGGCCTCACCGGGGCGTGGGGCGGCCCGACCCTCGCCGGCGCGTGGTTCGAGCATGCCATGGTCGCGCTCGGCATCCAGGTCGCCTGCCTCGCCGTCATCCGGGCGCTGCACCGGCCCACCGCATAGGGTCGCCCCGGTGAACAGACGCTGGCTGCGCCGCGGTGCCATCGGGGTCGCCTCCACGGCGATGCTGTCGCTCGGCACGCTCGACCTCGTCCAGCACTACCAAACCGGCGCACCGGCCGCGCTCGCCCTCAGCGCCGTCCGCGCGGTCCCGATCCTCATCTACCGGTGGCGCCCGCTCGAGGCGTGGTGGCTCACGCTCGGCGGGGTCCTCGGCACGACGCTGGTGACCACGCCGGTGTCGTCGGGCGAGCCGTGGCCGTGGGCGGCCAGCAGCGTCGCGGTGCTCGCGCCGATGGCCGGAGTCGTTGCCGCGCAAGGCAACCGTCGGCAGGCCGTCGCCGCGCTGGGGACCGTCGGCGTGCTGGGCGCGGGGCTGCAGCTCACCTTCCAGCGCGGCGACTGGGCGAGCGTCCTGACCGGCGTCGCGCTGTGCGGGGTCGGCGTCGTGGTCGGCGATGTCGTGCACGCGCGCCGCCGGGTGGCCGGCCAGCTCGCAGAGGAACGCCAGGTCAGCGCGGCCGAGCGGGCCCGCAGGTCGATGGTCGAGGAACGCGCCCGGATCGCCCGCGAGCTGCACGACGTCGTCGCGCACCACATGTCCATGATCACCGTCCAGGCGGAGACCGCGCGCTACCGCCTGGCCGGCCTGCCGGAGCAGGTGGTCGCGGAGTTCACCGGGATCGCCAAGCTGGCGCGCGGGTCGCTCGCCGAGCTGCGTGGCCTGCTCACCGCCCTGCGCGACGAGCAGGACGCACCCGTGCTCGCGCCGCAGCCGACGCTCGCGGACGTCGGCGAGCTGGTCGAGCGGATCACCGCGGCCGGCACGCCGGTCCGGCTCGTCGTCGACGGCGACCTCGCGACACCGCCGAGCGTGGTACAGCTGTCGGCCTACCGGATCGTGCAGGAGGCGCTGTCGAACGTGGCCCGGCACGCGGGCGGCGCGCGGACCACCGTGTCGCTCTCGGTCCAGGAAAAGCTCACGATCGAGGTGGTCAACGCCGCACCCGCCCAGCCGGCCGCGCCCATCGAGGAGGGGCACGGGCTGGTCGGGCTTCGCGAGCGCGCCACCCTGCTCGGCGGCACGTTCGAGGTGGACCAGCCGGACGGCGGCTGGCGTGTCCGGGTGACGCTGCCGATGGGGGAGACGATGAGGGAGACACAGTGATCAAGGTCGTGATCGTCGACGACCAGGACATGGTCCGCGCCGGGTTCGCCGCGCTGCTGGCCGCGCAGGACGGCATCGAGGTCGTCGGCCAGGCCGCCGACGGCGAGGCCGCGCTGACCGTGTGCGCCGCGGCCGAGCCGGACGTCGTGCTGATGGACGTGCGGATGCCGGTGCTCGACGGCGTCGAGGCCACCGCCCGCCTCCTGCGGACACCGACGCACGCGCGGGTCCTGATGCTCACGACGTTCGACGTCGACGACTACGTCTACTCGGCGCTGCGGGCGGGCGCGAGCGGGTTCCTGCTCAAGGACGCCACGCCGGAGGACCTCGTGTCGGCGGTCCGGGTGGTCGCCGCCGGGGAGGCGCTGCTCGCGCCGACGGTCACGAGCCGGCTGATCGCGCACTTCGCCCGCCAGCCCAGCGCGGTCGGCACGCCGCCGTCGCTCGACGGGCTCACCCCGCGCGAGCGTGAGGTGCTCGTGCTGATCGCGCGCGGGCTGTCCAACAAGGAGATCGCCGCGCGGCTCGTGGTGGCCGAGCAGACCGTGAAGACGCACGTCGGCCGGATCCTCGCCAAGCTGGAGCTGCGCGACCGCGCGCAGGCGGTGATGGTGGCCTACGAGTCGGGCCTGGTGGCGCCGGGCGTCATCGAGTAGCGGCGATGACCCGCGAGAGCGCCGCGTGCAGCGACTCCAGCTCGTCGACGGACATGCCGAGCTCCTCGACGACCTTGTACGGGATCTTCTCGGCCTCCGCGCGCAGTGCCCGGCCGGCGTCGGTGAGGTCGACCTCGAGCTGGCGCTCGTCGGCCCTGGCACGGCGGCGGGTGACGTAGCCGAGTGCCTCGAGCCGCTTGAGCATGGGGGAGAGGGTGGCCGGGTCGTGTCGCAGCGTCTCGCCGATGTCACGCACCGAGCGCGGCGACTTCTCCCACAGGGCAAGGAGAACGAGGTACTGCGGGTGGGTCAGCCCGTGCGGCTCGAGCAGCGGCCGGTAGATCGCGATGACGCTGCGGGAGGCCACCGACAGCGCGAAGCAGACCTGCCGGTCGAGAGCGAGCGGGTCGGGCCCGAGGTCCATGATGCTTGTCACCTTAATAGTTAGTGTACTAAGTGTTAGCGTACAGGTATGGCTGAACGACCGAACCCGATCCAGTGGCTCTGGTACGCCGTGGGCGGCCGGTTGCCGGCCTCGCTGCGCCCGTGGGTCCTGCGCGACGTCTCCGCGCGGACCTGGGTGTGGCGCCACGTCGCACGGATGAGCGTGCTGGTGCTGCCGCTCGCCGCGGCGTGCCTGCTGTTCCCCGGCCCGCTGGGGCTGCGGCTGGCGATGTCGCTGCTGCTCGTGATCGTCGGCACCTACTTCTCCCTGTCGTACGTGGAGGAGAGCTGCGACATGCGGGCAGTCAAGCACGGGCACCCGGCAGGCACGGCGAAGGCGATCCGCGACGCGCGCAACGAGCGCGCCGAGACCGAGGTCCGCGCCCGCTACGAGGCGAACTACCGCTAGAACAGCGAGACCACGCCGTAGGCGATCGCCGCGATCCCCGCGGCCGCGGGGGCGGTCAGGACCCAGCCGAGCGCGATGTCGCCGACCACCGACCAGCGCACGGCCGACTGCCTGCTGGTGGCGCCGACGCCCATCACCGCCGAGGTCACCACATGCGTCGTCGACACGGGCGCGGCGAACACGAACGCCGTCGTGTACAGCACGGCCGCCGCCGAGATCTCCGCCGCGAACCCGTGTGCGGGCGTGAGGTGGAAGATCCGCCGGCCGACCGTGCGCATGATCCGCAGGCCGCCGGACCACGTGCCGGCCGCGAGCGCGGTGGCGCACAGCAGCATCACCCAGAACGGCACGGTGTAGTCGCTCTGATACCCGGTGACGACGAGCGCCAGCACGATCACACCCATGCTCTTCTGCGCGTCCTGCAGGCCGTGGCCCAGCGCCAGGCTCGACGCCGACACGATCTGCGCGCGGCGCAGCAGCCGGGCCGCGCGGTGGGCGTTGGCGCGGCGGAACAACCACATGATCGCGGTCATCACGAGGTAGCCGAGCGCCAGGCCGACGAGTGGGGACAGGACCATCGGGATGGCGACCTTGGTGACCACGCCCATCCACCGCACCTCGGTCGCCGACGCCAGGGCCGCGCCGACCAGCCCGCCGATCAGCGCGTGCGAGGACGACGAGGGCAGCCCGAAGTGCCAGGTGGTGACGTTCCAGAGGATCGCGCCGACCACCGCCGCGCCGACCACCGCCAGGCCACCGGTCGAGCGCGGGGTGGCGATCACGCCCTTCGCGACGGTGACCGCCACGCCGGTGCCGGCGAGCGCGCCGACCAGGTTCATCACGGCCGCCAGGGCGAGCGCGGCCCGCAGCGACAGCGCGCGGGTGGACACCGCGCTGGCGACGGCGTTGGCGGCGTCGTGGAAGCCGTTGGTGAAGTCGAAGCCCGTGGCCAGCACGATGACGACGACGAGCCCGGCGAGCTCCACGTCTCAGGACTCTTTCACCGCGATGCTGTGCACGACGTCGGCGACGTGCTCGAACGCGTCGGCCGCCGACTCGAGCTGGTCGACGATCTCCTTGAGCTTCATCACGGTCAGCGGGTCGAGCTCGCCGCTGAACAGCCACGACAGCAGCCGCCGGTAGACCTGGTCGGCGTCGTTCTCCAGCTCGTTGATCTTGATCCAGTAGCCGGTGAGATCGCGCAGGGTGGCGAGCCGCGGCATGGCGGCGGCGGTCAGCCGGGCCATCTCGTCGAGCAGCTCGACCTGTGCGTCCACCCCGTCCGGCAGCGCCTCGGGGTTGTAGAGCGCGGCGAGGTCGACGGCGGCGTCCATGAAGTCGATGACGTCGTCGAGCCGGACCGCGAGGCGGTAGATGTCCTCGCGGTCGAACGGCGTGATGAACGACCGGTCGAGCTGCTCGATGATCTCGTGCGTGGCATCGTCGCCGGCGTGTTCCGCGTCGTGCATGCGTCTCGCCAGGTCGGTGCGCTGCTCGAGCGGTGCGGACACGAACTCCCGCAGGATGGTGACGGCCGAGACGATGTTCGTGCCGGCCACGCCGAACAGGTCGAAGAACCGTGTCTCGCGGGGCTTGAGACGTATGCGCATCGGGGCTCCCCCTCCGTGATCGTCCGGCACAGAGTGGCCGCCCGTCACCCGGTGAAACCTCGCTACCGCTCCGCGATGCGTTTGATCGCCGCCAGGCGGGTGTCCCACTGCATCGCGACGGCCGACATCCAGCGGGCCGTCGCGCCCAGCGGCTCCGGGCGGACGGTGTAGCGCATCTCCCGGCCCTGCTTGTGGCCCTCCACCAGCCCCGCGCGGTCGAGCACGGCAAGGTGCTTGACGATCGCCTGGCGGGAGACCGGCAGGCGACCGGCCAGCACGGTCGCCGTCGCCTCGCCGTGGGCGGCCAGCCGGTCCAGCAGTAGGCGGCGGGTCGGGTCGGCGAGGGCGACCAGCACCTCGGTGACCGCGTCGTCGCCGGCCAGTGCGGTCATCGCGACGTCACGTACGCGGCCAGCTCGTCGAACCCGGTCACCGCGGCCCACACCTTCGCCACCGGCGCGTCGATCAGGATCTCTCGCTCGATCTGGTTGGGAACGGTCATCGCCAGGCTCCTCGAAGAAGGGGATGTGCTACCGCAGGGTTGCATATTGGTAGGCAAACCTGCAACCCCGGGGTTGCGAGAAGATGGGTGCCCACAGGGAGTGAACACGGGCACGCCGTACGCTGACCGGGTGGTCGCACCCGCCGTGTCGCCGGAGTCTCCGGCCGCGTCCGACAAACCGGACGAACACCCGCCGCGCTGGCACCTCCTGGTCAGGGTGCTCGTCGCGGGCGCCGCGGGCTTCCTGCTCTACCTGAGCGGACCGCCGCGCACCCTCTGGTGGCTCGCGCCGGTCGCGTTCGCCGTGCTCGGCTGGTTGGTCTATGGCCGCCGCGCCCGCGCCGGGTTCGGCTACGCGCTGTGCTTCGGCCTCGGCTACCTCGTTCCGCTGCTCGCCTGGACCGGCGAGTTCGTCGGCCTGGTGGCGTGGCTGCCGCTCGCCCTCGCCGAGGCGCTGATGGTCGGCGTGGCCGGCGCCGCGATCGCCGTGGTCAGCGTGCTGCCGGCGTGGCCGCTGTGGGCGGCCCTGCTGTGGGTCGGCGGCGAGGCGCTGCGGGCGGTCTTCCCGTTCGGCGGCTTCCCGTGGGGCAACGTCGCGTTCACCCAGCCCGAGGGCAGCTACCTCCCGCTGGCCACGGTCGGCGGCGTGCCGCTGATCGGCCTCGCCGTGACGCTCACCGGGTTCGGCCTCGCCGCGCTGGCCCGCCGCCTCGCGCACCGCGAGTACGGGGTGCGCCGGCTGCTCGCGCCCGCGCTCGCCACGCTGCTGCCGATCGCCGCCGCGTTCGGCTCGCTGCCGCTGGTGGGCACCGACGCCAACGACGGCGAGGCGACGGTCGCGGTCGTGCAGGGCAACGTGCCCCGCGCGGGCCTGGACTTCAACGCCCAGCGCCGGGCCGTGCTCGACAACCACGTCGCGCGCACCGAGAAGCTCGCCGCCGACGTCGCCGCCGGCCGCGCCGACCAGCCGGACCTGGTCATCTGGCCGGAGAACTCCTCCGACATCGACCCGTACCGCAACCCCGACGCGTGGGCCGGCATCTCGGCCGCCGCGCGGACCATCAAGGCGCCGATCGCGGTCGGCTCGGTGCTCGTCGGCGACGACGGCCTGCCGCGCAACACGATGCTGCTGTGGGACCCGGTCAAGGGGCCGGTCAGCCAGTACACCAAGCGCCAGCTGCAGCCGTTCGGCGAGACGATGCCGTGGCGGCCGTTCTTCCGGCTGTTCACCTCCGCGGTGGACCGGGCCGGCCGGTTCGTGCCGGGGGACAAGGCGACGGTCTTCCACATGGCGAACGCCCGGGTCGGCCTCGCCACCTGCTACGAGGTGGCCTTCGACGGCGTGGTCCGCGAGTCGGCGCAGGGGACCAACCTCCTCGCGGTGCCGACGAACAACGCGACCTTCGGGTACACCGAGATGACCTACCAGCAGCTCGCGATGGACCGGGTGCGGGCCGTGGAGCACGGCCGGGCCGTCGCGGTCGCGGCCACGAGCGGGGTCAGCGCGTTCGTCATGCCGGACGGCTCGGTCACCCAGCAGACGGGTCTTTTCGTCGACGCGGCCCTGGTGCAGCGGGTCCCGCTGCGGTCTACGACTACGCTGTCCGATCGACTCGGTCCGAGCCCGGGATGGGTCATGTCGATCGCCGGGCTGGGTGCGCTCGCCTTCGCGATCGTCGTGCGGCGGCGCCGACGTACCGGTCAAGCCTGACAAGTTGCGGCGCGCCCGCGCCGGCGAGGAGGAGAACGACGTATGGCAGACCAGCTCGAGCCGGTGCTGGTGGTGATCCCGACCTACAACGAGCGGGACAACCTCGAGCCGATCGTGACCCGGCTGCACGCGGCGCTGCCGAAGGCGCACGTCCTGGTCGTCGACGACGGCAGCCCGGACGGCACCGGCGAACTCGCCGATGAGCTGGCCAAGTCCAACGGGCGGATGCACGTCATGCACCGCACGGAGAAGAACGGCCTGGGTGCCGCCTACGTCGCCGGCTTCCGGTGGGGGCTGGACCGGGACTACGCCGTGCTGGTGGAGATGGACGCCGACGGCTCGCACGCGCCGGAGGACCTGCCCCGGATCCTGGACGCGCTGACCGACGCCGACCTGGCGATCGGCTCGCGGTACGTGCCCGGCGGCAAGGTGGTCAACTGGCCGGCGCGGCGGGAGTTCTTCTCCCGGGGCGCGAACCTGTACTCGCGGCTCGCGCTGGGCGCCAGCGTCAAGGACATCACGGCGGGCTTCCGCGCGTACCGCCGGGTCGTGCTGGAGAAGATCCGGATCGACAACGTGGCCTCGCAGGGCTACTGCTTCCAGATCGACCTGGGCTGGCGCACGATCGAGGCCGGCTTCACGGTGGTCGAGGTGCCCATTACGTTCACCGAACGCGAGCACGGCGTGTCGAAGATGACCGGTGACGTGATCCGCGAGGCGCTGATCCGGGTGACCAAGTGGGGTCTCCGCCGCCGCGGCAACCAGGTGAAGTCGCTCTTCACCCGGCGTCCGGCATGAGCAACCCGGTCGAGGGGGAGTGGTGCTGGGGTGACGAGCTCGACTCGACGGTCGTGGCACCGAAGTCGCACCGGGTGGTGTTCGAGAACGAGCACGTGCGGGTGCTGGAGGTGACGCTCGAGCCGGGCGCGCACGAGCCGGAGCACACGCACCGGTGGCCGACCGTGATGATGACCGACCAGCCGGCCCGCATCCGGTACCGGGTCGGCGACGAGGTGCGGTACGAGTCCCCGGACCCGCTGCCGCCGAGCGGCGAGCTGACCGGCACCTGGTACGACCCGCAGGGCCCGCACTCGGTGGAGAACATCGACACGGTCCCGATGCACGCCATCCGCGTGGAGCTCAAGAACATCTGAGAAGCCGAATGCCACACCGGGGACGGGCAAGTCCCTGGTGTGGCATTCGGACGGGGTAAGCCGCGGGAGGGCTTACGCGGATCGGCTGCGGCGGACCTTCAGCTCTTGCAGGCGCTCGGCCAGCAGGTCCTCCAGCTCGGGGATGCTGCGCCGCTCCAGCAGCATGTCCCAGTGCGTGCGCGGCGGCTTGACCTTCTTGGCCTCCGGCTCGGTGCCGTCGATCAGCTTCGAGGCGGTGCCGTGCAGGCGGCACTCCCACACCGCCGGGACCTCGGCGTCGTCCGAGAACGGGACCTCGAACTCGTGGTCCTTCGGACACGCGTAGCGGATGGTGCGGCGTGGCGCGAGATCGTGATTACGATCTGTCTCGTAGCTGACCGCGCCAAGTCGGCTTCCACGGAGTACACGGTCGGCCATCGTGACATCCTTTCGTTCGGCTCACAGCTCCCAGCTCGAGCCAGGGTGGTGCTCACCAAGAGCAACGCTCGGGTGGGCCGATTCGTTCCCACCTGCCACACACGGTTGCTCTGGGTGACTTGCGTCAGCCCCACAACTTAAGCTTCCACCGTTGAGAGGCCGCTTAAACCTGTTCGTGACGCAGCTGTCCAAGGTTTGCTCGCCCGCATCGCCCATCTGGGGGATGAGGCTGCGCCTGATGGCCCTCAGGCGAGACTGAGCTGTCCCTTCGCGGCCACGCCGGGGCCGAGATCACCCAGCCTGAAGTGCCGACGGCACAAAACCTGGTAACGGACCGTAGTGGGGCGCACGGATTCCGACAACGCACGTTCCGTGTCGGCCGTGTCCGCCACGAGTACCGTGTCGCCGGCCCGCATCACCGAGCCGTCGACCACCCTGGCGTTGAACCGGGCCGGCAGCCCGCACCAGCACAGCACGTCCACCTGGACCGGCTCGAGCTCGTCGGCCAGCTCGAACAGCCGGCGCGAGCCCGGGAACAGCTCGCTGCGGAAGTCCGTCGCGATGCCGAAGCAGTACACGTCGACCTGGACGTCGTCGGCCAGCTCGGCGAGCTGGTCGACCTGGGTCGGCGCCAGGAACTGCGCCTCGTCGACGATGAGGTAGTCCACCCGGCTGCCGGCGGCCCAGCGGGCCCGCACGAGGTCGCGCAGGTCGATCCCCGCGCGCACCTCGATGGCCGTGCGGGTGATGCCGATCCGGCTCGAGATCTGCGGCTTGCCGGACCGGTCCAGGTGCACGAGCAGCAGCCCCTTGCGCCCCTGCCGCGCCTGGTTGTGGTCGACCTGCAGCGCCAGCGTCGACTTCCCGCAGTCCATCGGCCCGTAGTAGAACCGCAGGTGCCCGATCACCGGCACGGCCCGGCGCGACCCCGCGGCCGGCACGGCGGAGAGTGCGTCGGTCGGGTCGGCGTCGGTCGGGTAGTCGAGATTCTGCGGTATCGGCTCCACGAACCGGCACCCTATCTACAGGATCGCGGGCTCCGGGTTGCCGACCGCCTGGATGGCCCGGCGGACCGGCACGAAGAACATCAGGACCAGGCCGACGAAGAAGAACACCACGAGCGAGATGATCGCCGGCCGGTACGAGCCGGTCGCGCCCGCGACGGCCGCGAACAGCAGCGGGCCCATCCACGACGTCGCCCGCTCGCCGATCTCGTAGATCGAGAAGTACTGCGCCTCCTTGCCCGGCGGCACCAGCTGGCTGAACAGCGACCGGGACAGCGCGTTCGTCCCGCCGAGCACCAGCCCGATGCCGGCGGCCAGCAGGAAGAACTGCACCTCCTGGCCGGCCTGGACGAAGTACGCCGCGCTGATCACCACGAGCCACACGGCCAGGCTGATCATGATCGTCCGCTTGGCGCCCAGCCGCCGCGCGACGAGGCCGTGCAGCATGCCGCCGACGAACGCCACGAACTGCACGATGAGGATCGTCGTGATCAGGACCGTCTGGTCGAGGTTGAGCTCCTCGCTGCCGTACTGCGCCGAGACGTTGGCGACGGTCGCGATGCCATCGGTGTAGATCAGGTACGTGCCGAGGAACGCGAGTGTGAGCGGGTAGGCGCGGGCCAGCTTGATCGTGTTGCCCAGCTCGCGGAAGCCGCCCCTGAGCACCGATGCGCCGTGCTCGGGACCGTGCGGGCGCTGGTGGTTGCGCAGGCGCCGCAACGGGATCAGCGTGAACGCCGCCCACCAGATGCCGGAGAGAAGGAACGCGATCTGCGCCGAGTTGCCCTCGGTCAGCCCGAGCGAGTCGTGGAAGGTGTAGACGACGAGCTGGATCAGGAGCGCGAGCCCGCTGCCCAGGTAGCCGAACGCCCAGCCGCGGGTCGACAGGCCGTCGCGCTCGTCGGCCGTCGCGATCTCCGGGATGAACGAGTAGTAGATCACCACCGACGTGCCGTAGCCGATGTTGCCGAGGATGAACAGGATCACGCCGAGCTGCCAGTTGGTGCCGGCGACCAGCGACATCAGCAGCGTCGCCGTCGCACCGCCGAACGCGGACACCGCGAGCATGCGCTTCTTGTTCTGCGTCCGATCGGCGATCGCGCCCATGAGCGGCACGATCAGCACCTGGATCACGGTCGCGAAGGCCAGCAGGTAACCCCACAGCGAGCCGGCCTGGAAGTGCAGGCCGAACACGTCGATCTGGCAGTCGACGAGCTTGTTGGTGCCGCCGTTCCCGTCCGCCGGGCACGGGTTGGGCCCGTTGGTGGCCCGGTCCGCCTTGGCGGCGTCACCGGCCACCGCGGTGAGGTAGAGGGCGCCGAACACGGTGATGACCGAGGTGGGGAACACCGAGTTGGCCCAGTCGTACCAGACCCATCCGCGCTGCTCACGGCGCCGGTCGGGCGCGCTGCCCACCGTCTCGGGGCTGTCGTCCACGACGCTCATCGATCCTCCGTCCACGGGCTGGCACGCGGACCTTATCGGTCGGGTGCGGATCGGTGATCGACTCGCGTGACCTGATGCCAAACGGTGCTCTGCCTGCCGGTCACTGTTCAGCGTGTCGCTACCCGGACGGGTACGAGTGACGTGTGATGCTTGTGCGTTGGAAGTTGCGGTTGTGGCTTCTGTGACTGTCGCTTACGGTCCGGAGCATGAGCGGTAGACGGATCTTTGCCGGATTTCTCCTGACTCTGCTGGCCACGGTGGTGGTCTCCGCGGGTGTCCAGCTCGCGTCGGCCGGGACGGCCGCGGCCGATCCGGCGTCGAGCGTGTGGGCGAAGCTGCGGATGTGCGAGGCGAGCGGCCGCTACGACATCGTCGCCGCGCACGGCGGTTACTACGGCGCCTACCAGTTCGACCTGTCGACGTGGCGCAGCGTCGGCGGCAGCGGCTACCCACACCGGGCGAGCCCGGCCGAGCAGGACTACCGGGCGCTCTACCTCTACCGGATGCGTGGCTGGCAGCCGTGGGCGTGCGCGCGCTCGCTCGGCCTGCGCGAGGACGGCGACGCGCGCAGCAAGAGGGTTCCGGCCCGGGCCGAGTCGGCCTACATCGGCGGTGGGGGCGGCGCGCCGCCCCCGAGCGGGACGCCGGCGTGGCCGGGCCGGGTCTTCGCGTACGGCGACTGCTCCCCGGACCTGCGGACCTGGCAGCTGCGGATGAACAAGTACGGCTACGCCTTCGAGGGCACCGGCTGCTACTACGCCGAGACGCGGACGGCGGTGCTCGCGCTGCAGCGGGCCAACGGCATCAAGGACTCCGGCCTGCTGGGCCCGAAGACGTGGGAGGCGGCGTGGACCGGCAAGCCGCCGCGCTGAGCGGCCCGCGCCGGACGCGGGCCGCCCAGCGGCGAAGGCCCGGCTACCGGTTACCCCTGGTGTAGCGGCGGCCGAGCCAGACCGCGAAGCCGACGGTCGCGAGGCCGCCCAGGATCACCAGGCCGATCGGCAGCGCCGTGCCCGGCTGGTCGACCGCGGCCTCGTGGGCCTTCGGCGCCACGCGGGGCGCGGTGCTCTCGCTCGGCGGCGCGGGGGCCGCTCCGGGGCCCGCCATGTCCGCGTTCGGCGCGGTGGGCGGGAAGGACGGCCGGATCGCGCCCCACTTGTACGGCGCCCGCGACCGCATCTGGCTCGGCGCGATCTCCACGCGGCCCGGCACGGTCACCGTGGCGACGAGCGGGTCGGGCATGAGGATCCCGTGCTTCGAGCTGATCGTCCACGTGCCGTCGTGCGGGAAGCGGACCTCCGCGGCGTAGTGGGCCGGCGTCGTGGCCGGTATCCCGGCGAAGTCGAGCGTGTCACCCTTCTCGTCGGTGGCCACCAGCGCGGTCGGCCCGAGGTCGCCGCCCATGAACGGGTACGAGCCGTGCTGGAGGATCCAGTAGCCGAACGTGTACGTCACGCCCTGCTCGACCGTCGCCGGGGGCGGGTCCAGCAACGTCTCCTCCCAGTTGCCGGCCTGCGCGGTCGACGTGACCAGCAACCCGCTGGCCAGCACGGTCCCCAGCACCACCAGGATTCTCTTCATGCCCTGACTACACCGCCGCGCCCGCGCCGGTTCCCGCGAGACGAGTGGAACCCGCGCCGGCCGGCCGGTGTACCAGGGGTGGTCGAGGAGGACACCGACGGACAACCAGACGACCGACGACGACGCGGTGGCACGGGCCCGCGCGGGCGACAGGGACGCGTACGCGCTCCTGGTCGCGCGCTACGCCGCGCTCGCACACCGGAGCGCCTACCTGCTCGGCGCCGGGGACGAGGCCGAGGACGTCGTGCAGGAGGCGTTCGTGAAGGCATACCGCGGGCTCGGGTCCTTCCGGGCCGGGGCGCCCTTCCGGCCGTGGCTGCTGCGGATCGTCGCCAACGAGACCAGCAACCTGCACCGCGGCGTGCGCCGGCGGCGCTCGCTGGAGCTGCGGCTGGCCGAGCCGGACGTCGACCCGGTCGAGCCGGAGCGCGAGGCCGTCGCCGCGGACGCGCGGGCGCGGGTGCTGGCCGCGGTCAACGCGTTGTCCTACCGGGACCGTCAGGTGCTGACCTGCCGGTACTTCCTCGACCTGTCCGAGGCGGAGACCGCCGAGGTGCTCGCGTGGCCGCGCGGCTCGGTGAAGTCGCGGCTGTCCCGGGCCATCGTGAAGCTGCGCCGGTCGCTGCCGGCCAGGCTCGTGGAGGAGGTGGCCCATGACTGACGACGTCGGTGAGATCGAGGCCGCCCTGCGCGAGCTCGGCGTCCGGCTCGACGTGCCGCCGCCCCCGGCCGACCACGTCACGGCGGTGCTGGACCGGCTCGACGAGCCCGCCCCCGCCCCGCCGGCCCGCCTGCTGCCCAAGCTCGTCGCCGCGGCGGTGGCGCTGCTGGTCGCGCTCGCCGTGGCGATGACCGTGTCGCCGACCGTGCGCGCGGCCGTGCTCGACTTCCTGCGCATCGGCGGGGTCGAGGTGCACTACGAGCGGCCGCCGGTGCGGCCGACGACCTCGGACGTCCTGCAGCCGGGGGAGCACGCCGCGACGCTCGGGCAGGCCCGCGCGGCGGTCCGGTTCCCGGTGCGGGTGCCGTCGGCGCTCGGCGACCCCGACACGGTCCGGCTGATCGACAACTCCCCGCCGGACGGCACGCCGCCGCGGGTGGTGTCGCTGCACTACCCGGGCGTGCGGGTGGACGAGTTCGACGGGCGGATCTCGCCGGTCTTCGAGAAGTTCATCCAGGCCGAGGACGTGGTCCGCGTCAAGGTCGACGGCGCCGACGGGGTGTGGATCCCGCGCCCGCACCCGGTGATCTACGTCGACCGGGCCGGCACGATCCACGAGGAGGCCGCCCGGCTGTCCGCGAAGACCCTGATCTGGGAGAAGGACGGCATCACCTATCGCGTGGAGGGCGACCTCACCCGCGCGGAGGCCGTCCGCATCGCGGAGTCGCTTCGCTAGTGTCCCGCACCGGAGGGGTCATGGGCACGGCCGATCTCGTCGTGGTGGGCGCGGGCGGCCTGGTCCCAAGGCCTGTCTCGTAGATCATCGTGCGAAGTCCTGCGCCGACTACGCCGACTACCGGAACCTCAGGGGACCGTGACGGCACCCAGCCACCACCCACCTCGACACCCGCACCATTCGCTGGAACGCAACGCACACTTTTAATCCCGGGGAGGCGGACTAGTGACGGCACCCAGCCACCACCCACCTCGACACCCGCACCAGTCGCCGGGACGCAACGCACACTTTAAATCCCGGGGAGGCGGACTAGGCGGCTGCCCACAGGCCTCGCTCGCGCAGCACGTCCCGCAGCACGCCCGGGCGGTCGGTCATCAGGCCGTCCACGCCGAGGTCGATGAGCTCGTGCATCTGGGCGGGCTCGTCGACGGTCCACACGTGCACCTCGATGCCGCGTCGCCGGGCCACCGTGATGAGCCGCTTGTCGACGACCTTGAGCCGGCCGTGCTGGACCGGGACCTGGGCGATCCGCTGGTGGCCACGCCGGCGCAGCACCCACGGGGGGAGCCGGCCCGACGCCCACAGCCGCGCGATGGCCCGGGTGCCCATCGAGGTCAGCACGTTGTCGCCGGCGAAGCGGCGCACCCGCTCCAGCCGGGCCTCCGAGAACGACGCCACGCACACCCGGTGCAGCGCGTTGGCCCGGCGCAGCGTGTCGATCAGCGGCTGGATGGCCGACTCGGCCTTGACGTCGATGTTCAGCAGCGCGTCCGGCAGCTCCTCGAGCACGTCCTCCAGCCGGCTCACCGGCTCGCGGCCGGCGATCTTGGCCCGGCGCACCGACGCCCACGGCAGCCGTGCGACCACGCCGCTCGCGTCGGTGGTGCGGTCGAGGACAGGGTCGTGGTGCACGACGACCACGCCGTCCTTCGTCGCGTGGACGTCGGTCTCCAGGTACTGGTAACCCTCGCGCACGGCGCGGCGGAACGCCGACAGCGAGTTCTCCATCCCGGCCAGGTCGTCGTAGTGCCAGCCGCGGTGGACGAACGCGCGCGGGTACGGTCCGGCGAGAAACGCGTGGTCGTGCACGCTGTCGAGTCTGCCAAAACGGCGTGGCGGGTGGGTGCACGAATCGTGGCGAGATAGCGTCGGGCACATGGCGCCCCCGACCGACTACTCCGTTCGGCCTACGATGACGGCACCGGAACGGCTCAAATCCCGCACCGAACCTCGGCACTGCGGATGGTGCGGTTTACGCCTCCCGGACGACGGCCGGGTGGGCCGGCCCCGCCGGTATTGCACGCAATCCTGCAGGCAGCGGGCTTACGAGCGACGTTCGGCGGTACAGCGCGGTGGCCTGCCGGAGGACGCCGTGGTGCTCTCGGCGGCCGAACTGGCGGACTTGCAGGACCGGCTGTTCCAGCTACGCTGCGCAGCCGAGGACGTGGTGACCGCCGCCGATGACGGGGCTGCGCCCGGGGAGCTGAAGGACCTCGCGGCTCGGGTCGTTCGGAGTGCTCACGGGCTGGAGCGGCTGCGCTGAGGCGGGTCTGTCGACTACCCTTCGTGCCCAGTTGCCACATCAACCAATCGAGGCGTTCCGATGAGCACCGACAGCACCTCGCGTGCGGAGGTGCTGACGGCCGTGCTCGACGCCGTTCTCGAGGCTACGGACACCGCCTTCGCGGTCACCGACCCGAGTGGCCGGGTGCGCTGGGCCAACCGCGCGATGACCGAGCTCCTCGACCTCACCGTCGAGCAGGCCACGGGCCGGTCCTTACCGGCGCTGCTCGCCGGCGCCCCCGACGAGCCCCATGACGGGGTGGTGATCTCGCTCGCCACCGCGGACGGCGGGCACCGGTGGCTCGAGGTGCGCTGTAGCGCGCTGGCTGGTGAGCAGCTGCTCTACCAGGCCTCCGACGTCAGCCGCTGGCGGGAGCGCACGCTCGACCCCGAGCAGCGTGGGGAGTTCCACGCCGAGCTCGGCCGGCTCGCCGACGAGGACCCGCTCACGGGCCTGCTCAACCGCCGCGCGCTCACCAGGGAGCTCGAGCGCATGCTGGCCCTCGGCGGGACGGGTGCGCTGCTGCTGCTCGACCTCGACAACTTCAAGGACATCAACGACCTGCGCGGCCACCCGGCCGGCGACCGGGTGATGTGCACGCTGGCCGACGCGCTGCGCGAGCGGCTCGGCACCGGCAACGGGAACGGCGCCGGCCACACGCTGGGCCGGCTCGGCGGCGACGAGTTCGCCGTCGTGCTCGCCGACACCGACGAGCGGTCCGCGGTCGAGGTGGCCGACGGGCTGCGCAACGCCGTCGCCACGATCCCGCTCATCGGCGCGGGCGGCACCACCCGGGTCACGGTCAGCGCCGGCGTGGCCGAGTTCCGCGCCGGCGACAGCTGGCAGGCCGTCCTCGCCAACGCCGACCTCGCGCTGCACGCCTCCAAGGCGGCCGGCCGCAACCGGGTCACCGTCTACGAGCAGGGCCACTACACCGACACGGCGATGCGGGTGACCGTGCTGGACCGGGTGCGCGACGCGCTCGCCAACGGCGGGTTCGCGCTGCACGCGATGCCGATGGTGAAGCTCGGCAGCAACCGGGTCGTGGGCCACGAACTGCTCCTGCGCCTGGAGGACGGCCGCGAGCCCTACCTCGGCCCGGGCGAGTTCCTGCCCGCCGCCGAGCGCAGCGACCTCGTGTTCGACATCGACCGCTGGGTCATCGGCACCGCGATCGACACGCTCGTCGCGCACCCGTACCCGGGCCTGCGGTTCAACGTCAACGTGTCCGGCCGGACGCTGGAGGACGAGGACTTCGGCGACTTCGTGCTCGACCGGCTCACCGCCGCGGGGGTGGCGCCGGGCCGGCTCGGCTTCGAGATCACCGAGACCGCCGCGGTCACCAACCTCAACGCCGCGCGCACGCTCGCGCAGCGGCTGCGGGCCAGCGGCTGCCGGATCTCGCTGGACGACTTCGGCGCGGGCTTCGGCTCGTTCGTCCACCTCAAGCAGCTGCCCATCACCGGGGTGAAGATCGACGGCGAGTTCATCCGCGGCATCGACTATGGCAGCCGGGACACCGTGCTGGTGCAGGGAATCGTGGACATCGCCCGCGGGCTCGGCATCTCCGTGGTGGCCGAGTGGGTCGAGCGGGCCAGCCAGGTCGACGCGCTGGCCCGGCTCGGCGTGCGCGTGGCGCAGGGCTTCCACCTCGGCAAGCCGGCGCCGCTGAGCGAGCTGCTGGCCCGCCCGCACGCCGCGTGGGTGCGCCGCCCGCGGGTGATGCCGCGGCCGATCGAGGAGCCGGCCACCGAGAACACGCCCTGAGGGGCCACAGCAATACTCAACCGTCGCTTGAGCCGGCCGGGTGATTATGGGATCACCGGCCCCGCGAACGAGCCCGGGGCGCGACCAGATTCTCACCGAGGCAGCGGCGGTGTGCGATGTCCCAGTCGATAGCGAAGTCAGACAGCAGCGCGGAGATCAGTGGGTTGCAGATCTGCATCCAGAACACCGACGCGCAGATCGACGCCGCCCTCGACTCGGGTGACCGGCGCGCGTTCCGCGTGTGGTGCCTGCGCCGCGCGTCGTTGATCGCGCGCGTCGAGCGGGTCCTGGTCGAGGCCGCGATGGCGGCCTGAGCCGTTCCCGAGGAACGCTCCACCACAACTCTTCTCTCACCGCGCACCGGCAGCCCTCCATGGCTGCCGGTTTTTTGGTTCGAGAATTCCGCGAGTCATTCTCGTGGTCGAGAACTTGCAGGTCAAGAGCTGTTAATCTCGCCTCGAGTAAATAGCTGAAGGGTCGGCGCGAGTCGTTCTCGACCGCGCCACCGGTGCTCCTTCGTGCCAATCGTCAGCGGGTTGAATGTGGTTCGAGAACTCGCTCGGCTGCTCATTTCCGGCGGTATGTTCGCGACGTTCCGTCCCGATATTCCGCCGAATTCATGAGGTGCGAAGAAATGATCACCATTGAGGAGATGGCCGGCCTGATCCGGCAGGAGATGCGCGGCAAGCTGCCCAAGGACGTGGAGATCGACGAGTCGACGCGGCTGGACGAGCTGGGCCTGTCCAGCCTCCAGGTGTCGGAGATCGTCTTCACCCTCGAGGACGAGCACGGCGTCGAGTTCGACCCGGCCAAGGCCGCGGACGCGCAGACCCTGGGGGACCTGCTGGCCCTGGGCAACGAAGCGGTGCTGGAAGTCAGCTGACCGGTCACCCGCATGTCGAGGAAACAAGGAGTCAGCCCATGGATGGGCGCGAGCACTATGCCTTCATTCTGATCTCGGCCCTGCTGCCGCTCGCCGGTGTCGTGGCCGCGGTCGCGCTGCTGTGGAACCGGCTGGTCGGCCCGTCCGACCTGATCGTGTTCGGGATCATGTACGTCGTCGCCGGGCTCGGCGTGTCCACCGGCTACCACCGGCTGCTGGCACACCGGGCGTTCAAGACCACCCGCCCGCTGCGGATCTTCTTCGCCTCGGCCGGCGCGGTCGCCGGCCAGGGCCCGCCGGTCATCTGGGTCGCCCACCACCGCCGCCACCACCGGGTGGCCGACAAGCCGGGCGACCCGCACAGCCCGTACTCCGACGAGGAGCCGGGCATCAAGGGTGCGCTCAAGGGACTGTGGCACGCGCACATGGGCTGGCTCTTCGACCGGGGCCTGTCCTCGGACCCGATGCGCTACTGCCCGGACATCCTGCGGGACAAGGACATGCGCTTCATCTCGAAGCACTTCGTCTGGTTCGTCACCGGCGGGGTCGTGCTGCCGGGCCTGCTCGGCCTCGCGCTGACCGGCACGCTGTTCGGCGCCATGACCGGGGCGCTGTGGGGCGGGTTCGTGCGGTTCTTCGTCGCCAACCACATCACCTACGCGGTGAACTCGATCGGCCACTACTTCGGCCGGCGCCGGTTCGCCACCCCGGACGAGTCCCGCAACGTCGGCTGGCTCGCGCTGTTCTCCTTCGGCGAGGCGTGGCACAACAACCACCACGCGTTCCCGCGCTCGGCGAGCCACGGCATGCGCTGGTACGAGCTCGACATCAGCGCGATGATCATCCGGACGCTGGAGAAGCTCGGCCTCGCCACCAACGTCATCCGCATCGACCGGGAGCGGCAGGAGCAGAAGGCGCTCGCCTGGGAGAAGCTCGGCGGCGGCCGGCACGCCCGGTCCGACCCGGACAAGCCGCTGGCGCTGCGGTCCCGCGCGTCCGCGGTCGGGATCGTAGATGTCGAGTGACACCCTCTGGGCCGCGCTGACGGGCGCGGGCCGTAGCGCGTTCCGCACGTCGTTGCACTGCTGGGTCGAGGACCGGTGGGAGGCGGCCACCTGGAGCGAGGTGGTCGCCGACGCCGAGAACATGACCGCGGGGCTGCGGAAGTGCGGGGTGCGGCCAGGGACCCGGGTCGCGACCGTGCTCACCAACGGACCACACGCCGTGCGGGGTCTGCTCGGCGTGTGGCTCGCGGGTGGCGCGGTCGCGTCGCTGCCGGTCCCGGCGCGTGGCATGGACGGCGCGGAGTACGCCAAGCAGCTGCTCACGATCTGCGAGCAGCTGCAACCGGAGGTCTTCCTGCTCGAGGAGCGCATGTTCGGCCTCCTCGACGAGGACCTCCGGACGAGGCTGCGCGCGAGGACCTGGGAGTCCTTGCGCGGCACGGGAAAGGTCGACGCCTCCCCGCCCGGGGACGACGACCTGGCGTTCGTGCAGTACTCCTCGGGCAGCACCAGCGCGCCCAAGGGCTGCATGCTCACCCCGCGGGCGATCGGGCACCAGCTCGACCTGATCACCGCGATGCTCGACGGCCGGCCGGAGGGCGAGACGACGGTGTCGTGGCTGCCGCTGTCGCACGACATGGGGATCTTCGGCACGCTGCTCACGCCGTGGCTCAACGACTGGACGCTGTACCTGTCCACTCCGGAACGGTTCGCGATGGCGCCGCGCACGTGGTTCGGCGACATGGCCGAGTTCGGCGGCACGATGACCGCGGGCACGAACACCGCGCTGCACCTGGGTTCCCGGATCGGCCGGTCCGCCCGGATGGCCCGTGGGCTCGACGTGCGGGCCTGCATCATCGGCGCCGAACGGGCCGAGGCGGACACGCTTCGCCGGGTCGTCGACTCGCTCGGCCCGTACGGGTTCCGGGCCGAGTCGCTGATGCCGGCCTACGGGTTGGCCGAGGCGACGCTCGCGGTCACCGCCACGCCGATGCACGAGGCGCCCCGGCACCTCGTGGTCGACTCGATCGCGCTCGCGGACGGGGAGCTGCACGAGGTCGACCCGGCCGTCAAGTCGGCCACCGCGGTGGTCAGCGCCGGCACGCCGTGCCTCGGCGTGGAGGTGCTCGGCGCGCCGAGCGACCGGCTCGGTGAGATCAGCGTCCGGTCGCCGTCACTCGCGGCAGGTTACTTCGCGGACCCGGTTCGCACGGCCGAGCGGTTCACCGGCGACACCGTGCGCACGGCGGACCTCGGGTTCGTCCGGGACGGCCACCTCTACCCGGTGGGCCGGATCGACGACGTGATCTCGGTGGCCGGGCGCAAGGTCTACGCCCGCGAGATCGAGAACGCCGTCGACGGGCTGGCCGGGGTGCGGCGTGGCTGCACCACGCTCATCTCGGCCGACGGCAGTGGCAAGGAGCTCACGCTGTTCGTCGAGGTGAAGCGGCGCCTGGAGGACTACCGGCCGCTCGCCGAGGCGGTCGCGTCGCTCGCGATGGCCAAGGCCGCGGTCGCGCTCGACGAGTGCGTGTTCCTGTCGCGCAACAGCCTGCCCAAGACACCCAGCGGCAAGATCCAGCGGCACCGCTGCCGGCAGATGCTCGACGCCGGCCGCTTCGAGCCGCTGGCCACCGTTCGGCTCGGATAGCCGGAAAGGTCCCTCATGGCAACCACGAAACCACGCACGATCCTGCTCACCGGCGCGTCCGGGGTGATCGGCCGGGCCGTCGCCGAGCAGCTTCGCCCGCACCGGGTGATCGGCCTGGTGCACAGCGACACCGACCTGCCCGACATGCACGAGGTGCTGCGCGGCGACCTGGCCGAGCCCCGCCTCGGTCTGTCTCAGTGGGACTGGGACCGGCTCGCCGACGAGGTGGACGTGATCGTCCACTCGGGAGCGTTGACCGAGTGGGGCCAGCCGTGGCCCCGCTACGAGTCGATCAACATCGGCGGCACCCGCCGGGTGATCGAGCTGGCCCGGGCGGCCGACGCGCCGGTGCACTACGTCAGCACGTGCTTCGTGCACGCCATCGAGCGCGACGAGCTCGGCAAACTGGGCCCGGACAACGTCGTCCGGCCCTACATCCGGTCCAAGCTGGACTCCGAGCGGCTGCTCCAGGACAGCGGAGTGCCCTGGAACATCTACCGGCCCACCAACCTGGTCGGCGACTCACGCACCGGCGCGAGCAGCCAGCCGCAGATCGTGCAGGCCATGTCCGACTGGTTCTGCCGCGGGAAGGCGCCGTTCTTCCCGGCCCACAAGGGAAACCTGGTCGACGTCATACCCCTGGACGTCACCGCGATCGCGATCGCCCGTGCGGTGCTGGCCGACAACCTCGGCCACCTCCACTGGCTCACCTACGGCGCCGACGCGATGACCGTCGCGCAGGCGCAGGAGATCCTGGTCGCACACAGCGCGGCGAACGGCAAGGAGATCCCGCGGGTGCCGATCGTCGACCCGCGGCTGCCGCTGCCGGTGCCACTGGCAGACGTGCCGGCCACCTCGCGGACCTTCCTCAAGGTGCTCATCGACGTCAGCGAGGTGACCCACGCGTGCGGGGGCGTGCTGCCCACCTCCATGCGCGAGCTCGTCGAGGAGCTCGACGTCCCCATGCCCTCGGACCAGGACGCCTACCGGCGCAGCCTCACCTACTGGACGAACGTGCGGAACGCCGCGCGGCACAAGGCAATGAAGGAGGTCGCATGACCACGACCAGCCAATGGCAGCCGCCGGACCTGCGCGGCAAGGTCGCGCTGGTGACCGGCGCGAGCCGCGGCGTCGGCCGGGGCATCGCGCGGGCGCTGGGGGAGGCGGGCGCGAAGGTCTACGTGACCGGCCGCAGCACCCGCGGCTCGCACACCACCGAGAACCTGCCCGGCACCGTCGACGACACGGCCGACGAGGTCACCGCCCGCGGCGGCACCGGGGTCGCCGTGCGCTGCGACCACACGGTCGACGCGGACGTCGAGGCGCTGTTCGCCCGGATCACCGAGGAGGACGGCCGGCTCGACCTGCTCGTCAACAACGCGTGGGCGGGCTACGAGCGCAGCGACGAGGAGCGGTTCGACGCGCCGTTCTGGAAGCAGCCGCAGTGGCGCTACGACCTGTTCGCCGCGTCGCTGCGCGGCCAGTTCGTGGCGAGCCGCCTCGCGGTTCCGCTGATGCTGCCGGACAGGAGCGGCCTCATCGTGAACATCTCGTTCACCGACGGCGAGGTCTACCTGGGCCAGGCCGCGTACGACATGTGCAAGACCGCGTCCGACCGGCTCGCCCTCGGCATGGGCCACGAGCTGCGCAAGCACGGCGTCGCCGCGGTCGCGCTGCACCCCGGTTTCGTGCGCACGGAGCGCGTCGAGGCGGCGTGGGACCTGCTCGGCGCGGGGCCGGCGCAGGTCGTGCACTCGCCGGAGTACGTGGGCCGGGCCATCGCCTCGCTCACGGTGGACCCCGAGGTCATGGCGGTGTCCGGGCAGCGGCTCGCGGTCGGTGACCTCGCGGTGCAGTACGGGTTCACCGACGTCGACGGCCGGCAGCCGCCGGCGTTCAAGCTCGAGGGCCGGATGACGCTGGCCAGCAGGATGGAGCGGCTCAACAGGGTCGTCGCGGCGGCAGGAGCCGGGAAATGACCAGTCACACGGCATACCAGGGCGCGTCGGCCGAGGCGATCCAGAGCCACTACGACCGCGGCAACGACTTCTACGCGCTGTGGCTCGACCCGACCCGCAGCTACTCGTGCGCGCTGTGGGAGGGTCCGGACGACACGCTGCAGGCCGCCCAGGAGCGCAAGCTCGACCACCTCGCCACCGGCGCCCGCGCCCAGGGCGCCGGCCGGGTGCTCGACGTCGGCTGCGGCTGGGGCGGCCTGATGCGCCGGCTCGTCGACACGCACGACGTGTCCGAAGTGGTCGGTCTGACCCTCGCCAACGAGCAGGCCGCGCACATCGCGACGTTCGCCGACGAGCGCTACGACGTCCGCGTGCGGAACTGGGTCGACCACGCGCCCGAGGCCAGGGACGGGAAGGCGCCCTACGACGCGATCATCTCGATCGGCGCGTTCGAGCACTTCGCCGACTTCGGCCTCGCCCGCGCGGGCCGGGTCGCCGCGTACCGCCGGTTCTTCGACAGCTGCGCCGAGTGGCTGCCGCCGGGTGGCCGGCTCGCGCTGCAGACGAACGTGAAGGGCAACAACGTCAAGCTCGACCGCAAGACCGTGAAGGACCTGCTGTTCATCGTCGACCAGATCTTCCCCGAGTCCGAGCTGCCGTGGGTCTCGGAGATCTTCGAGGCGAGCGAGCGGAAGTTCGACCTGGTGTCGGCCCGCAACGACGCCGACCACTACGCCCGCACCTGCCAGGAGTGGCACGACAACCTCGTCGCCAACCGGAAGCCGGCCGTGGCGCTGGTCGGCGAGCAGCGGGTCGCGGACTACGAGCGCTACCTGCGTGCGTCGGTGGACGGGTTCCGCAACCGCCACCTCGGCCTCGTGCGGATCGTGTTCGAGCGGACGTAAGCCCACCACCACACAGCGATAGGGGACCGACCATGGCGACGATCAGCTCGACGGGCCACGCGCCCGCCGACGCGTCGGGCATCAAGCACTCGATCTACTGGCGCGACACCGAGGCCGTCGTGCCGGGCCCGCCGCTGGCCGGCGACGTCCGGTGCGACGTCGGCATCATCGGCGGCGGCTACACCGGCCTGTGGACGGCCTACTTCCTCAAGCAGGCCGACCCGTCGCTCGACATCCACATCGTCGAGATGGACTACGCGGGCGCCGGCGCGTCCGGGCACGCCGACGGGTTCGTCACGCCCACCATCGGGCACAGCCTCGCCGGGCTGGTGCACGGGTTCGGCACCGAGCGGGCCAAGACGGCGTACTCGGTCGTCGGCCGGTCGATGCTGGAGCTGGACCGGTTCCGCCGCAAGCACGACGTGGACGCCGAGCTGGAGTCCACCGGCTACTTCTCGGTGGCCGCGAGCGAGGCGCAGCTGCGGCTGCTGCGGCGCGATGTCGAGCTGGCCGAGCGGATCGGCGCGAAGAACTCGCTGCGGCTGCTCGGGCCGGCCGAGGCGCGGGAACGGATCGGCTCGCCGGCCATCCACGGCGCGTTCAAGGTCGGCGGCGCGCTGCTCAACCCGCACCGGCTGGCCCGCGGCCTGGCCCGGGTGGTGCGCGGGCTGGGGGTGCACATCCACGAGCGGACCACGGCCACCAGCGTCACCAAGGAGAGCGGCCGGCACGTGATCACCACGCCCGGCGGCCGGGTGATCGCGAACAAGCTCGTGCTCGGCACGGACGCCTACCAGCACCAGTTCACCACGTTCAAGCACCGGGTGAAGCCGGTGTGGAGCTACGCGGTGGTGACCGAGCCGCTCACCGACGAGCAGCTCGCGCAGGTGCACTGGCCGGACCGGGAGGGCTTCGTCGAGTCCCGCAACTTCATCATCTTCGGCCGCTTCACCAAGGACAACCGGCTGCTGTTCGGCGGCGGGCCCGCGCCGTACTACTACGGCCGGGACATGGCCGAGGACAGGTACATGCGCCGGGACTCCTCGACCGCGTTCCTGCGGGACGCGCTGGTGCGCTACTTCCCGGCGTGGAAGGACGTGCGGATCGCCTACTCCTACGGCGGTTGCGTCGGCATGACGCGCGACTTCGTGCCGCACGTGGGCAACACCGACGACGACGTGTACTACGCCTACGGCTACTGCGGCAACGGGATCGCGCTGACCCACACGGCCGGCAAGATCCTGCGCGACCTGATCCTGGGCCGCGACTCCGCGTACTCGAACCTGCTGTTCGTCAACCGGAAGGAGCGCCGGTTCCCGGTGGAGCCGGTGTCGTGGGTGGGTGCCCGCGCGCTGACCGCGCTGCTGTCCTTCCAGGACCGGCACCCGAACCTGATCAAGAAGCAGCTGGTCTAAG
>NZ_DASWSJ010000036.1:0-24732 GCF_036402745.1 Actinophytocola sp.
TGCACGGCTTCAAGCTGAACGCCCAGGCGGGCGGCGTGCACCGCTGCCGCCGCTTCGTGGCCCACGGATGACCACTTAGGCGGGCCGTGGCCCCGGCAACCCTGCTGCCGAGGCCACGGCCTTTCTTTGCCCGGCATGGCATCAGGCTGATGAAGGTCGCCCGATTGGGGCCGGGGGCAGCGGCGAAGTGAAGCGGGCCGAGAGCGCAACGGCGAAGCCGAAGGCGAGCCTAGGAACGAGCCAGCAGCAAGGGCCGAGGGCGGCAGCGGGGAGAGCCGAACAAGCCAGCGGCGGCGAGAGCGAGGCAGGCCGAGCACTGCCGCGACGAGGCCGAAGCGGGCCCGACAGCGCGAGGTTGAGGGGCCCGGGACCGTCGGCGGGCGTGGATGGGGCGCAAGCAGCACGACGCAGCCCGGAGAACAAGCAGGGCCCCGAGTGCCGGCGACCCAGAACCCGAACAACGAGCATCAGCAAGCGCCGCGCCGCAAGGGCGCGGCCTCCGGCCCCCGGTATTCATTCTACGAAGTCCCACCGACAAAACGGCCGCCCGCCGCCAACCCAACCTGTGGACAACCGGACCGAGGGCGGCCCCCCGGAATCCGCGAAACCCCACCGACAAGACGGCTGTCGCCGACACGGCCTGTGGACCAGCCCGACGGCGACCTAGCGGCGGGCAGTCATGCGGATCGCGTCCCGGGGCTCGGTCCCCACTTGGTGGTGGGCGCGGACGGTGCCGCGTTCCATGAAGCCGCAGTGGCGGGCCGTCGCACGGGAAGCCTCGTTCCACGGCTCCACGAACAGCTCCAGCTCCTCGGTGCCGTTCTCGAACGCCCAGCCCGCCACCACCGCCAGCGCCCGCGCCGCGAGGCCGCGGCCCCGGACGGACGGCACCAGCCAGTAGCCGACCGTCGCGCAGGCCTCGCGGGGCCACAGGCCTATCTGGCCGACCGCGGGGCCGTCGAGACAGACCGCGAACGAGTAGCCCAGGCCCGACCGCGCCCGCTCCCACTGGCGCTCGACGAACGCGCGGCACTCGAGCTCGTCGCCGGACTCGGGGACCGTCGTGATCTGGGGGATGTACGGGTCCTTCGACGCCGCCTGGACCGTCGGCACGTCGGCCAGGGACCACGGGCGCAGCAACAGCCCATCGACGAGCAGCGTCGGGACGTCCAACAACAGTCAGGCCATGCGGTCGCGCATGGCGGGCAGCGCGAACTCACGCACCGCGGTGAGCACCTCGCGGGCCAGGGACTCGAACGGGTGGCCGACCTCGAGCTCCCACCACAGCTCCCCGATCGGGTGGCCGGCCACAGTGACGAGCTCGCCGATGGGTGAGTTCCAGCCCATGATCTGCGTGCGGGTGACCTCGCCGGCCGGGTAGTACGGGCGCACCCGCAGCTGCTCGGCCCACTCGTCGCGGGAGATGACCCCGACGTGGACCGTGAAGCGGACGGCTCGCAGGGTGAACGACCGGGCCTGCTCGACGACGACCTCGCCCCAGTGCCGGTGGCCCTCGATACGGAACCGGCGACCCACGCCGAAGAATCCGAGCGCGCGCAGACCCGGGGCCAGGTTGGTGTCGACCATGAACCTGAACCAGTCCTGGGCGTTGCGCTCGATGTCAGACTCCACAGTGCCACCAACAGTAGTGCCGCGATGCCACGCAGTGCTAAGTGTTCGCTATCGCTCAGATTACTCTCTGGGGCGCCTTCGTCACTGTCGAAATAGCCCTTCGTGAACCGCGTCACGGCAGCGCTTCCATCTCGTCCCTGAACCGACGGCGGCCAGGCAGGAGGACGGGATGACAGTGAGTACCGAGCGACAACCGGCACGCGCGGCGACGACCACGGTCAGCGTCGCGCTCATCGACGGCACCCCGCTCGTGCGGGAAGGCCTGTCCGCCCTGATCCACCGCACACCCGGGCTGCGCTGGCTCGGCGCCGCCGAGTCGGTGACCCCCGGGCTGCGGCTGTGCCAACGCCTGCGCCCGAACGTGGTCGTGGTGGACGCCGCTCTCGACCCGCGCGGGCACCTCGCGCACGTCCTCACCGCCGGCAACCGCGAGACCGCCGTCCTCCTGCTGATCGACGAGGCCCGCCGGACGACCCAGTACATCGCGAGCGCGCTCACCGCGGGCGCGCGTGGCGTGATCCGCCGCTCCGCCCAGCCGGGCGAGCTGGTCCGCGCCATCACCGCGGCGCACACCGAGGGCCGCTACCTCGACCCCGCCCTCGCTCCCACGCTCGCCGCCCCGCCGCCGCGCATCCAGCAGCCCCGCCAGCCGCTGTCCAAGCGCGAGCACCAGGTCCTCCAGCTCATCGCCGACGGGCTGGAGAACCAGGCCATCGGCGACATCCTCTTCGTGTCCGTGGAGACCGTGCGCACCCACGTCAAGAGCATCCTGCGCAAGCTCTCCTCACGGGACCGCACGCACGCGGTCGCGGTCGCCTTCCGGTCCGGGGTGCTGGTGGTGGACGAGGTGGATCGACCATCGGCCGTCCCGGGGTCGAGGCCCGCTCGCGACTGACCCCGTGCGGCCCAGGTCCGGGGTGCAATGGACGACGGTTCCAGGAGTTTCCTTGCCGGATGCTACCGGCAAGTAATATCCTGATGTTACCGCCGAGTAGGGGACCGTCCAGAATGGGGAGCGCCGACATGGGCCACTACCAGAGCAACGTCCGGGACCTCGAGTTCAACCTGTTCGAGGTGTTCGAGATCCAGCAGCGGCTGGGCAAGGGCGTGCTGGCCGAGTCCGACGAGGACACCGTGCGCGGGGTCCTCGGTGAGCTCAACAAGCTGGCCACGGGCCCGCTCGCGGAGTCCTTCGTCGACGGCGACCGCAACCCGCCGGTGTTCGACCCCAAGACCCACTCGGTGACGCTCCCCGAGTCCTTCCGCAAGTCCTACCAGCAGCTGTGGGACGGCGAGTGGTGGCGGCTCGGCCTCAGCAACGACCTCGGCGGGCTCGGCCTGCCGCCGTCGGTGCAGTGGGCCGCGGCCGAGCTGATCCTCGGCTCGAACCCCGCGCTGTTCATGTACCTCTCCGGGCCGAACATGGCCCAGGTCCTCCACCGCAACGGCACCGACGAGCAGCGGCACTGGGGCGAGCTCATGATCGAGCGCGGCTGGGGCGCCACGATGGTGCTCACCGAGCCCGACGCCGGCTCGGACGTCGGCGCGGGCCGCACCAAGGCGGTCAAGCAGGACGACGGCTCGTGGCACATCGACGGCGTGAAGCGCTTCATCACCTCCGGCGAGCACGACCTCGGGGAGAACATCGTCCACATCGTGCTGGCGCGGCCGGAGGGTGCCGGCCCGGGCACCAAGGGCCTGTCGATGTTCATCGTGCCCAAGTTCCACTTCGACACCGAGACCGGTGAGCTCGGCGAGCGCAACGGCGTGTTCGTCACCAACGTCGAGCACAAGATGGGCCTGAAGGTCTCCACCACCTGCGAGCTGAGCTTCGGCCAGCACGGGGTGCCGGCCAAGGGCTGGCTCGTCGGCGAGGTGCACAACGGCATCGCGCAGATGTTCCAGATCATCGAGTACGCCCGGATGATGGTCGGCACCAAGGCCATCGCGACGCTGTCCACCGGCTACCTGAACGCGCTGAGCTACGCCAAGGACCGGGTGCAGGGCGCCGACCTCACCCAGATGCTCGACAAGACCGCGCCGCGGGTCACGATCACCCATCACCCGGACGTGCGCCGCAGCCTCATGCTGCAGAAGTCCTACGCCGAGGGCCTGCGCGCGGTGTACCTGTACACGGCCACGCTGCAGGACCAGGTGTGGACCGGCGAGGGCGACGAGGAGTCGCTGGAGCTGGCCTCCCGGGTGAACGACCTGCTGCTGCCGATCGTCAAGGGCGTCGGTTCCGAGCGGGCCTACGAGCAGCTCGCGCAGTCGTTGCAGACCCTGGGTGGCTCCGGCTTCCTGCAGGACTACCCGATCGAGCAGTACATCCGCGACTCGAAGATCGACTCGCTGTACGAGGGCACGACCGCGATCCAGTCGCTGGACTTCTTCTTCCGCAAGATCGTCCGGGACAAGGGCACGGCGCTCACCTACCTCGCCGGCCAGATCTCCACGTTCATCGAGGCGGAGAGCGGCAACGGCCGGCTCAAGGAGGAGCGCGGGCTGCTCAAGCAGGCTCTCGAGGACGTGCAGGGCATGCTCGGCGCGATGATCGGTCACCTGACCAACTCGCAGAACGACCCGCAGAGCGTCTACAAGGTCGGGCAGCACAGTGTCCGGCTGCTGCTGGCCGCCGGCGACCTCATGGTCGGCTGGCTGCTGCAGCGCCAGGCCGAGGTGGCCATCGCCCGGCTCGACGCCGGGGTGTCCGGCAAGGACAAGGCGTTCTACGAGGGCAAGATCGCCGCGGCGTCGTTCTTCGCGCGCAACGTGCTGCCGGAGCTGTCCGCCGGTCGCAAGATCGTCGAGGCGGCCGACAACTCGCTGATGGGGCTCGACGAAGCCGCGTTCTGATCGTGATCGACGTCGAGGTGTAGCCGCGGCGGATCGGTGGTATCTGTAATTCACCACTCGATTCGCTGAGGAGCAGCTATGTGGTCAGTGAGCGCAATCGTCGGTCTGCTCATCGCCGGAATCATTCTGGGCATCCTCGGACGCCTGTTCGCTCCCGGCCGGCAGGACATCCCCTTCTGGCTGACCATCCTCGCCGGCATCGTCGGTGCGCTGGTCGGCAACATGTTGGCCGGCTGGACGGGCGTGGCGAACACCGCGGGCTTCGACTGGTGGCGGCACATCTTCCAGGTCGTCGTCGCCGTGATCGCCGTGATCCTGGCCGCGTCGCTGTACCCGCGAGCACGCACTCGCGCGTAGGAGATTCCAGGACCTGACGAAAGGGCCCCCGCCGAACGCGGGGGCCCTTTTCGTGCTCGGTCAGCCGGGCGGTGGTGGCTTGCAGACGATCTTGGGCTGCGGGTTGTACCGGACCGAGCGGGTCTTGCGGCTGACCTCCGCGCCGGTCTTGGCGTCCCGGATGATCCGGGTGTCGGAGGTGGTGAAGCCCTGCGCGCCGTTGCCCGCGTGGCAGTTCTTCGCCGTGCTCTCCTTGAGCTGCGGCTCGGTGAAGTTGCTGCGGCCGCCGGTGACCGACTCGACCTCGTAGTGCTTGGTACCCCAGATCTTCACGGTGATCGAGCTGGGCGTCCAGATCGTCTGGATCGCGATGCCGGTGGGCGAGTTGTTGGTGAACTTGAGGTCGATGACGCTGCTGCCGTCGTGGTTCTGGAACACCGTGGCCTCGCGGGCGGCCGGGTAGCGGCTGATGTAGTAGCTGTGCTCCCGGTGCCCGGCGTCGGTCATCGCGGCGAAGTAGGCGGCGTTGTAGAGCGTGGTGGCGAACTGCGAGATGCCACCGCCGACCTCCCGGCCCGGCGCGCCCTCCTTGATGACGCCGGCCTCGACGTAGCCCTGGGCCGCGGTGCGCGGGCCGGTGTGGCCGTTGAGGCTGAAGGTCTCCTTGGGCTTGACGATGGCGCCGTCGACCTCCGCGGCGACCGTCCGGATGTTGATGCCGGAGTCGGCGGCGAAGCCGCGGGTGGTGAACTCGCCGATGACCTCCTTGATGCCCAGCTTGTTGGCGGCATCGGTGGTGACCTTGGCGGGCTTGGCCGCGTAGGCGGCGGTGAGCTCGCGGCCGTCGGCCTTCTTGAGCACGTCCTTGAGCGGGCGCAGGCTCTTCTTCCAGTCGACGCCCTTGCCGTCGACGGACGGCTCGACGGTGGGTGTGCCGCCGGTGAACACGATCTGCGCGTCCTTGCCCTCGATCTCGGTGGACGCGAGCTGCGGCTGCACCGCGGCGGCGACCTTCTTCTCGTCGATCTTGACGGTGAGCCCGCCGTCGGGGCCGGGCTCGAACACCAGCGCGGCGGCGATGGCCGGCGGCTCGAGGCGGGCGTCCTTGCCGTTGCCGTGCACGACGACCGGGCCGGACACCGCGGGCTTGGCGATCTCGTCGATGGCCCGCTGGACGCCGTCGGACGTGGTCTTGACCGGGGTGGTGTCGACCGGCAGCTCAACCGTGTCGCCGGTGAACCAGCCGTCGATGAGCGCCTGACGGGCGCCGGGCGCGTCGAGCTTCTGGCCCTGCCTGGGCTCGACCGCGACAGGGGTGACGCCGTCGAACTTGATGCCGCCCTCGGTCGGCTCGCGGTCGGTGTCGGTGCGCAGCTTCTCGACGGCGGCGGTGAGTGCGGTGTTGTCGGTGGTGGTGGCGACGCCGACCTCGCGGGTGGTGAAGAACGAGGTGAGCCGGGTGATCGGGTTCAGCGGCTGGTCGCCGGCGAGCGCGAGCGTGCCCTGCCAGTCGGCGGACAGGCCCGCCTTGGCCGGCTCGATCTTGGCGTCGACGTCACCGATCCTGACGTCGACCGGCTCGGTGCGGCGCGGCTCGATCCGGGCCCGCAGCACGTCCTCGGCCGCCTGGTGGGACTGGCCGCCGATGTCGACGCCCGCGACGCTGACGCCGCGCGGGACCTCGCCGCTACTGAGCATCAGGTCGACGCCGTAGAGGACGACGAGCGCGCCGAACACCGCGCCGGCGACGATGCCGGCCTTGCGCAGGTTCGGCTTCTTCTTGTCCTCGCCGTCGGGCGCGTCGGGCTGCTCCAGGACGGGCCGGAACTGGACGGTCGGCTCGTCATCGGGCGCACCGGTGCCGAGCGTGGCCGCGCCGGGTGCGGGTGGCGTCGGCCGCACAGGCATGAGCACGTCGGTCTGCTCCGCGTGCGACTCCGGCCACCTGTGCTCCACGACTCGCCTTCCCCTAGAGATACAGCCCAGTGCCGTGCTCGGTGCGCTCGCTGGCGATCGCGTGCAGGTCCCGCTCCCGCATCACCAGGTAGGTCTGCCCCTTGACCTCGACCTCGAACTGGTCGTCCGGGTTGAACAGCACCCGGTCACCGACGTTCACGTTCCGCACGTTCGTGCCGGCGCCGAGCACGTCGCCCCACGCCAGTCGCCTCGCCATCTGGGCCGTTGCCGGAATGACGATGCCACCACTGCTGCGCCGTTCGCCCTCCTCGGGAGTGAGCCGCACCAAGACCCTGTCGTGCAGCATCTGGATCTCGAGTTTGAGTTCTGGCACCGACGCATGTTAACCGTCGGCCGGGGCCGCGCTGCGACGTGGCGGCCAGTCCGCTCCGGCGGCTTTGCCGGCCCGCCGGCCGCCCCTGCTAGCCGTGGCGGGCCGGGTGTCTCGCCGGGCGTTCGCGGATTCCGGTGGGGTCGAAGCGGACGCGGAGGGTGAAGGCGCGCGGGGTCGGGCCGTAGCGGCGGAGGAGTCGCAGGTGGGCCAGGGCGTCCTCGGCCGTGGGCTGGGTTCCCGCGGAGAGCCACCACAGCACGGTGCTCGGCTGCTCGACCTGGTCGAACCACTCGTGGCGGCGTCGGAGGAAGTGGCCGTGGGCGCTGCGGTAGGTGTACTCGTGCAGTGGCTGGTAAGACTTCCACACCGACACGTTGAGGATCAGCCGCGGGTCGCCGGCCACCCCGGTGCGCAGGCGCCACACGAAGCCCGGGGCACGCTCGGCCAGGTGGTTGATCCGGTCGACCGCCGCCTCGAACTCGGCCACCCGCGGCGAGGACGGCGGGTGCCGCAGCCGGGACAGGTTGGCCTGGGCCAGGTGGAACTCCACGCCCACCACGCTAGCTCGACCGGCGGAGCATCCGGGTCAAGCCGGCCGCCACCGTGGTCGCCAGGATCCAGCCCGACGCGATCAGGCCCGCGGTCACCCACTCGGACGGCCCCGACAGGTGCCAGCGGTTCTTGTAGCCGAAGTCCACGATCGGCACCAGGTGGTCGATGGTGAACAGGAACGGGTTCCACACGAGGTGGTCGTCGCGGTTGGCCTCGACCGGGTTCGGCTGCACCGAGAACCACACCGTCCCGAGAACCAGCAGCAGGGCCAGCGACAGCAGCGCGCGCATCGGCTTGTAGCCGTAGCCGACGACGTAGCGCTGCAGCCAGCTCCAGATCCGCACCACCGGACCCAGCACCCGGTAGCCCTCGGCCAGCGCGACGTAACGCCACCGCTGCTTGTCGATGAGGACCGTCGAGGCGTGCTCCTCGTTGCCGCTCGCCCGCAGCATCACGGCGAACTGATCGTACGGGCCCGGCCGGTAGCTGCCGCCCATCGCCTTGCGCAGCAAGCGAAGCCTGCGCCGGATCTGCGCGTCGTCGTCCAGCTCGATCGGGACCGCGAGCGCGTCGTAGCGGAAGTCGTCGAGCTCGATGTGGCCGGTCGCGTCCCAGAACGTGTCGTTGTCCAGCAGCGAGGCGCACCGCGCGTGCCGCAGGTTCACCTTCCCGCGCGGCGCCACCGCCACGTCCAGCCGCAGCTCCTGGGTGATCAGGCCGTACGCGTTGATCGCCGTCGCGTTCAGGCTCGAGCCGACCTCGGCGCCCTGGAAGTTGGTCTGCCGGCCGATCTCCGCACGCCGGATCCGGATCTCGCCGTGCGCGGAGAACGCCTGGTTGTCCCGGTCCCCGTGCGCGCACACGAGGTCCCGGCCGATCCGCGCGCTCCGCAGGTCCACCGAGGGCTTGCGCGACCGGTCCCGCCGGTACCGGCCGGGGTTGATGAACCGGCTCGCCCGCAGGTCGAGGTTGGCGCCGATGTTGGCCTCCGGCAGCAGCATCGAGCCGAACACCGTGAGCCCGCGCGCGTCGAGGTTGCCGCCCGTGGTGAACCGCCGGCCCTCGACCACGTCGCCGTTGCGGTTGCACAGCACCGCGCCGTCGAGCAGGACGCTGCCCCGCGCGGACACGTCGACGACCCGGATCTGGCCGGCGATCCGCGCCTGGCGGGCGTCGATGCCGCCGTCGACCTGCGAGCCGTCCAGGTGTAGCGCGCGGTGCTCGTACGGCCCCGGCAGCTTCTTGCCGGTCAGCTCGGCGAACGGCTCCGCGCCCTCGGACAGGTCGATCGACGCGCCGGTCAGCCGCATCGAGCCGCCGATCCGCGCGTTCACCATCCGCACCGTGCCGGTCGACTCGAAGCCCTGGTCGAGGTCCACGTTGCCGGACACCTGGATGCGGTCGGCGATCAGCGTGGCACGCGGGTCGAAGAACCGCTCCTGCACGCGGTCCCGGGTGCTGTCCTCGGCCGCCGGGATCAGCTCGGCGCCGCTCAGCGAGAAGTCGCTGTCGATGCGCGCGCTCGGCAGGAACAGCCACCCGGTCGACCGGAACCGGCGCTTCGTGCTCGGCACGCACTGCAGGTTCCCGCCGATGTGCAGCCCGTTGCCGTCGAGGGAGAACCCGTCCGGGTTGTGCAGCCACGCGCCGGCGAGGTTGACGTTGCCGCCGGTACGCAGACCCGGGATCCGGATCCGCCCGTTCACCTCGAGGTTGGCACCGAGCAGCGCACCGGCGATCTGCAGCCGGTCGGCGTGCAGGGCGTAGCGGCCGGGGTTGTCCAGCTGCGCGCCGGTGACCTCCAGCGAGCCGCGGATCTCGCCGTCGGTGAGGTCGACCTTGCCGTGCACCTGGGTGCCGCCGACGAGCCGGATGTCGTTGTGGGTGTAGATGTTGCGGCCCTCGAGCCCGGGGAGCCAGCACTCGTAGAACTCGCAGCCGCCGAGCTTGGCCTGGCGCAGGTCGGGCGGGGATTCGAAGCGGCAGCGGACGAACTCCAGCAGGTGCGGGAACTCGAACGCGCGCAGGTCCAGCACGCCGCTCACGTGGCTGTCGGTGAACCGCAGCACCGGCGGGGTGAGCTTGCGCATGCGCCCGGCGCCCGGCTCGAACGCGAAGATCTGCCGGACGATGTCCTCCGCGCGCACGCGCGCCCACTCGGGCGGCGTCGGGTCGAACGGGTCCAGCCAGCGGCCGGCCCGGTCGTCGTCAGTGGTCATCGGTGCCCCCAAGCACAAGGATGGTCCGTCGGATGGGACGGTCCACCGGCACGCTCGGTTCCCGCTCGGGCGTACGGCGTCGGGTCAGTGGAGCACCTTGCCCAGGAACGCCTTCGTGCGCTCGTGCCGCGGGTTGGCCAGGATCTCCCGCGGCCGCCCCTGCTCGACGATCACGCCGCCGTCCATGAACACCAGCGTGTCCCCGACCTCGCGCGCGAAGCCCATCTCGTGCGTCACGACCACCATCGTCATGCCGTCGTCGGCGAGCTTGCGCATCACCGCGAGGACCTCGCCGACCAGCTCGGGGTCCAGCGCAGAGGTGGGCTCGTCGAACAGCATCAGCTTCGGCTCCATCGCGAGCGCCCTGGCGATCGCGACCCGCTGCTGCTGCCCGCCGGAGAGCTCGCGCGGGTAGGCCTTCGCCTTGTCCGCGAGGCCCACGCGCTCCAGCAGCGTCAGCGCCCGCTGCCGGGCCGAGGACTTGCCCTCGCCGCGGACCTGGATCGGCGCCTCCATCACGTTCTCGCACGCGGTCATGTGCGGGAACAGGTTGAACCGCTGGAAGACCATGCCGATCTCGCGCCGCTTGGCGGCCACCTCGCTGTCGCGCAGCTCGTAGAGCTTGTCGCCCTTCTGCCGGTAGCCGACCAGCTCGCCGTCGACCCACAGCTTGCCCGCGGTGAGCTTCTCGAGGTGGTTGATGCAGCGCAGGAACGTGGACTTGCCCGACCCGGACGGGCCGATCACGCACATCACCTCGCCGGGCATCACCTGCAGGTCGATGCCCTTGAGCACCTCGAGCCGGCCGAAGTGCTTGTGCACGCCCTCGGACCTGACCATCGGGGTGATCGTCGTCGGTTCGGTCATGCCAACCCCGATTTCGGCCGGCCGAACCCGAACAGCCCGCGCTGGCGGGCCGGCAGCGTGCCGCGGGAGTACCGGCGCTCGATGAAGAACTGCGCGATCGACAGCACCGACGTCAGCACCAGGTACCAGATGCTCGCGACCACCAGCAGCGGGATCTGCTGCAGGTTGCCGCCGTAGATGAGCTGTACCTGGGTGAACAGGTCACCGACCGCGATGACGCTCGCGAGCGAGGTGGTCTTGAGCATCGAGATCGTCTCGTTGCCGGTCGGCGGGATGATCACCCGCATCGCCTGCGGCAGCACGATCCGGCGCAGGATCCTCAGCCTGGTCATGCCCAGCGCCTCGGCCGCCTCGGTCTGCCCGGAGTCCACCGACAGGATGCCGGCGCGGACGATCTCGGACATGTACGCGGCCTCGTTGAGCCCGAAGCCGAGCACCGCGCCGACGAAGATCGGGATCAGCAGGTTCGAGTCGAAGTAGACGAACTCCGGCCCGAACGGGATGCCCAGCGAGATGACCGGGTACAGGATCGCGATGAACGACCAGAAGATCACCTGCACCAGCACCGGCGTGCCGCGGAAGAACCAGGCGTAGAGCCAGGCGATCGTCGAGACGATCGGGTTCGGCGACAGCCGCATCACCGCGACGATGATGCCGAGCACGACGCCGATGACCATCGCGAGCGCGGTGAGCTCGATCGTCAGCCACAGGCCCGAGAGCACCCGCGAGGAGAACAGGAACCGCCAGACCACGTCCCAGCGCCAGGCCGGGTTGGTGGCCAGGCTGTGGACCAGCATCGCGCCCAGCACGAGCAGGACGCCGGCCGCCACCCACCGCCCGGGGTGGCGGACCGGCACCGCGACGATCTGCTCCGGCGGGGTCCGGGCCGCGGGCTCGGCCTCCGCCGGGGCGGCCGCGTCCTCGGTCTCCTTCGTTCGATCGGGACCTTCGGTCATGTTCAGTAGATCGCGCCGTTGATCTTGGACTCCTCGATCCCGCCGGTGACGCCCCAGTTGTCGAGGATGTCCTGGTAGCCGCCGTCACTGATGAGCTTCTGGACCGCGCCCTGCACGGCCTCCTTCATCGTGCCCGCGGCCTTGGGGATCCCGATGCCGTACGGCGCGGCGTCGGTGTCCTTGCCGACCTTCTCGAACGCGTTGCCGGTCTTCTTCACCGCGTAGTTCACGACGGGGGTGTCGGCGAGGTAGGCGTCGATCCGGTTGGCCTGCAGCGCCGCGTTGACGTCGGTCTGCTTCGGGAAGCCCTGGCCCTTCGGCGGCTCCTTGCCCGCGGCGGAGCACGCCTTCACGACCGAGCCCTCGACCTCGGGCTTGGTCAGCTGGTCGAGCTGGGTGGTGCCGTTCTCCGCGCCGACCGCCTTGCCGCACAGGTCCGTGATCGACTTGATGCCCTTGGGGTTGCACTTGCGGACCATGGTCGACGTGCCCGCCTCGAGGTAGGTCACGAAGTCGACGGTCTGCTCGCGCTCCTTGGTGTCGGTGAACGAGGACATGCCGAGCTCGTAGCGGCCGGCGTTGAGGCCGGCGAGGATGCCGTCGAACGACGCGTTGACGAACTGCACCTCGACGCCGAGCACCTTGCCGATCGCCTTGCCCATGTCGACGTCCATGCCGATGATCTCGTCGGAGCCCTCGAGCGTGTACTCGTTGGGCGCGTACGAGGCGTCGGTGGCGATGATGATCTTGCCGTCGGCCTTGACCTTGGCGGGCACCATGCCGGCGAGCGCGCTGTCCGAGGGCGCGGCGACCGCCAGCGGCTTCGGGTCGGGCACGTTGGAGACCTCACCCGGGGTGCACGCACCACCTCCGCCGCCACCACCGCCGTTCTGGCCCTGCGGCCGGTCGGTGGTCGCGCCACAGCCGGCCGCGAGCAGGCTCGCGGCACACAGCGCGGTGAGGACGGACAGGTGGGTACGTCGGGACACTTCGTCACTCCCTCGAGCCTTGCGGTCTGAGTTCAGCGAATCCTGCCATTTGGGATGCGTGGCGGACAGCATCGGCATGTTACGGACGGGTCACCATGTCCGTTTCGGGTCGGGCCACCCCGTTAACAGGACCGCGACGAGTGCCGTCCACCCGGTCTGATGGGTGGCGCCGAGCCCTTCGCCGGTGTCGCCGTCGAAGTACTCGCTGAACGTCACGTGCTCGGTCCACAACGGAGAGTCGTGTGCCTCGATCCGCTTGCCGTCCGACGGTCTTCGCCCGTCCGGGCCGGGCAGGAAGAGCCCGGCGAGCCGGCGGGACAGCTCGCGGGCCGCCGACCCGAGGGTGACCTCGCGGGCCGAGCCGGTCGGCAGCTCCACGGTGAAGCCGGCGCCGTGGAAGGAGTCGATCGTGTGCAGGGCCTGGACCAGCAGCGCGTTGGTGGGCAACCAGACCGGCCCGCGCCAGTTGGAGTTGCCGCCGAACATGGGCGTGCGTGACTCGCCGGGCTCGTAGCCGACCCAGTGGTGCTGGCCGGCGACCTCGACGGTGAGCCCGTCGCGGTGCGCGGCGGACATCGAGCGGATCCCGTGCGGGGACAGGAACTCGGCCTCGTCGAACATCCGGGCCAGCACCCGGCGCAGCTTGTCCTCGTCGAGCAGCGACAGCAGCGCGCGCTTGCTGTCGTCCGGGCCGGTCTGCCAGCTGATGAACTGGCCGAACTCCGGCTGGTGGTGCAGCAGGTAGTTCAGCCGCGCGGCGAAGTGCGGCAGCTCGGTGAACACCCAGGGCTCGAGCACCGCGGACGCGAGCAGCGGGATGAGCCCGACCATCGAGCGCACCCGCACGGGCATCGACTCGACGCTGCCGTCCCCGTGGGTGCGGGAGACCAGGTCGTAGCAGAAGCCGTCCTGCTCGTCCCAGATGCCGCGGGCGGCCGAGCCGAACCGGGAGGACACCTGGGCGATGGACAGGAAGTGCTCGACGAACTTGGTGGCGACGTCCTCGTAGGCCTCGTCGTGCCGGGCCAGCTCGAGGGCCATCCGCATGAGGTGCAGGGCGTAGGTCGCCATCCAGGAGGTGGCGTCGGACTGCTCGAAGCGCCAGCCCTCGCCGAGCACCTCGGAGCGGTTGACCGGGCCGATGTTGTCCATGCCGAGGAAGCCGCCCTCGAACAGGTAGTTGCCCTCGGGGTCCTTGCGGTTGACCCACCAGGAGAAGTTGAGCAGCAGCTTGTGGAACACGCGGGCGAGGAACACCCGGTCGCCCTGGCCGGTGCGGCGCTCCTCGGCGCGGTAGACCTGCAGCGCGGCCCAGGCGTGCACCGGCGGGTTGACGTCGCCGAACTCCCACTCGTAGGCCGGGAGCTGGCCGTCCGGGTGCATCATCCACTCGCGACACAGGAGCAGCAGCTGGTCCTTGGCGAACGCCGGGTCGACCGCGGCGAAGGGGACCATGTGGAACGCGAGGTCCCAGGCGGCGAACCAGGGGTACTCCCACTCGTCGGGCATGGAGATGACGTCGGCGACGTCGAGGTGGCGCCAGTGCCGGTTGCGTGCGCCGGGCCGGGCCCGCTCGGGTGGGGACGGCGGGTTGGCCGGGTCGCCCTCGAGCCAGTGGCGCAGGCGGAACCGGTAGATCTGCTTTGTCCACAGTAGACCGGCCAGGGCCCTGCGGGTGACCGCGGTCTCGGCGGGCCGGCCGGGGTCGGTGAGGCCGGCGTAGAAGTCGTCGGCCTCCTTGCGCCGCTGGCCCATGGTGGTGCGGAAGGTGCGGCCGAACGCGCGGCCGTGCCCGTTGCCGGCGATGAGTCGCAGTTGGACGGACCGGGACTCACCCGGCGCGATGCTGTCGAAGTGGTACCAGGCGGCGGCCTTCGTGCCGGGCTGCGAGGCGGTGCCGGGCTCGACGACCTGGCAGGCGTCGGGGTCGCCGCGGACGAGGAGGTCGTCGATGCCGGCCTTGGTGTAGCGGCTGGGGTTTCGGCCGCGGCCGAAGAGGCTGATCTCGTCGGTCTCGTTGTCGGTGACGAGCATCGTGGGGTTGCCGCTGGCGTGCAGGGTGTAGCGGCCGATGAGCGAGTGCTCGGCCACCACGCGCGTCCAGCCCTTGGCGGTGGAGGCGATGAGGGCCGGCCGGCGCGCGTCGCGGCCCCAGGACCAGGTGTTGCGGAACCACAGCTGGGGCAGCAGGTGCAGGGGCGCGGGGTCGGGCCCGCGGTTGGTGGCGGTGATGTCGACGCAGATGTCGTCCGGCCCGGCCTTGGCGTAGGTGACCTCGACGTCGAAGAACCGGTTGTCGGCGAGCACGCCGGTGTCCGCGAGCTCGGGCTCCCGCTCGTCGCGGCCAGCCTGCTGGGCCATGTCCCGCAGCTGCTGGTAGGGGAACTTCTGCTGCGGGTAGCGGTAGAGGACCTTCATGTAGGAGTGGGTGGGGGTGCCGTCGAGGACCCACCAGTACTCCTTGACGTCCTCGCCGTGGTTGCCCTCGCCGTTGGTGAGGCCGAAGTAGCGCTCCTTGATGATGTCGTCGACGCCGTTCCACATGGCGACGGCGAGGTTGAGGAACCCGTGCCGGTCACAGATGCCGGCGATGCCGTCCTCGCCCCACCGGTAGGCGCGGGTGCGGGCCTGCTCGAAGGTGAAGTAGCTCCAGGCGTCGCCGTTGTTCGAATAGTCCTCCCGGACCGTGCCCCACTGCCGGGCGGCGAGGTAGGGACCCCACAGCCGCCACGGCGAGCTCATCTCGCCGGAGTCGGCCAACCTGTCCCACTCGGCGCCGCTCATTCCGCCGGTACTCGCGCACTCATGCCGTCCATGATGCCGGTTGCCCCTCCACCGCCGAGCAAGCGTCAAGTCTCCGGACGCCGACCAGCGATGACGTACTCCCGCCTACCGAACGCAGCCGGAGGGTCACCGGCCGCTCGGGGGATCGGACCATGCGACCGACCTGCTCGTCGACAAGCACGGCGACGGCTGGTGCGTCTACGGCTGAGCCCGGCGCCTGGTCGAGGCCACGAACACGGCCGCGAGCACCACGTAGAGCGACATCGCGACGGTGAGGCCGCGGTGGTCGGCGATGAGGCCGATCGCCAGCGGGGTCAGGACGCCGACCTGGGCGACCGCCTCGGCGATGGCCGACGTCGTGCCGGCCTGGCCGGGGCGCAGGGTCAGGTAGCGGGCCTGCAGGAGGATCCACGCGAGGTTCACCGCGGCGCCGACCGCGGCCGTGCCGATGGCGGCGGTCACCACGTTCGGCACCAGGAGCATCAGCAGGACGCCGGCGAGCAGTAGCCACGCGCACGGTCGCAGGCCGACCTGGCGGCGGTTGGTGCGGCTGGCCCAGGCGGCCGCCGCGATCCCGCCCGCCATGCCGGCACCGGCGGCGAGGGTGGCGATGGCCGGGCTCACCCCGCGGTCGGTGGTCAGGAACGCCACGACGAAGCCGACGAACGTGTCGTCGAACGCCACGACGAGCCCGACGAGCAGGCCGGCGACGATCACCCGCCGGTCGCGGACGACCTCGAGCATGGTGCGCCAGGGCTGGTGTTCCGGTTGCTCGGCGGGCCGCGGGAGCTTCTGGGTGGCGAGCACGAGCCCGTAGGCGACCATCATCGCGCCGGCGGCGACGAAGGCGGCCCGCCAGCCGAGCCCGGTGGCCAGCGCGCCCGCGAGCAGCAGCGGCCCGACGAGGTCCCCGATGGCGGCGAGCAGGTTCGACCGTGCGAGCGCGGGTTCGACGTTCTCGCCCGCGACGTCGACCAGCGCGACCTCGACCGCCCGGACGAGCGCGTCGCCGAGCGTGCCCATGACCACGACCGCGAGGAACAGGGTGAGGAAGTCGTGCGCGGCGGCGAACAGCCAGAGACCGACCCCGTAGCCGACCCCGCCGACGGCCGCCATGACCCGCCGGCTCACGTGGTCGGCGAGCACCCCGAGCGGCGTGGCGAGCAGGCCGATGCCGGGGTAGAGGGCGAGCAGGAACCCGGCTTGGACATAGCTGAGGCCGACGTCCTGCCGGATGGACTCCACCGCGCCGTAAGGCAGGAACGCCACCGTCTCGTCGGCGAACCCGACGAGAAGCAGCGACGCCACCAACGTCGCGGGGAAGCGGGGGGCTAGGTCAGTTCACCATCGAAACCAGGCGCGCATGATCGCGAGGCTAACCAACGGATACGCCGCGCCGCCAACGATTTTAACGGCGCCCCCGGCGAACCGGAGGCGCCGTCGGGACAGGGTCGGGACAGGAAGGTCAGCCGCGGGCGTGGGCGGCCAGGAGGTGGGCGACGGCCTCGGTCACGCGTTTCGCGTGGGGGATGTTCAGCCATTCGTCCGGTACGTGGGCGTTGCTGTCGGCCGCCAGGGCGCCGGTGACCACGAACTGGGCCGCCGGGTAGTGGTCGGCCAGCGTGCCCATGAAGGGAATCGAGCCGCCCAGCCGCATCGTCAGCCACGGCTTGCCGTCGAACACCGCGTCGCTCGCCGCGTCCAGCGCCGACTGCAGCCAGGGTGCGGTCACCGGGGCGTTCCAGCCCGGGCCCTCCTCCGAGCGGGACAGCTCCACGTGCGCGCCGTACGGAACGTCCGTGGTCAGCGTCCGTTCCAGCGCCGCCAGGGCCTTCTTCGGGTCGGCGGTCGGCGGCAGGCGGAAGCTCAGCGTCAACGTCGTCTCCGTCCGCAGCACGTTGCCGGCCTCCGCGGGCAGCGGGAAGCCCGCCCCGCCGATCACCGACAGCGTCGGCCGCCACGAGTTGTTCAGCATCAGCTCGACGTCGTCGTCCGACACCGGGCGCATGCCCTCCAGCAGCGGGAACGCCGTGCGTGCCGCGCCGGGGGCGAGGTCGGCCAGGTCCTTGATCTCCGCCAGCCGCTCGGGCGGCACCTCACCGTGCATCTCCGGCAGCAGGATCTCGCCGGTCTCCGCGTCCTCGAGCCGGTCCAGGAGAACCCGCATGATCCGGAACGAGCTCGGCACGATGCCGGACGCCATGCCGGAGTGCTGACCGGACGCCAGCACCTTCACCGTCACCGTCGTGGACGCCAGGCCGCGCAGCGACGAGGTGAGCCACAGCCGCTCGTAGTCCTGACCACCGGAGTCCAGGCACACCACGAGCGAAACCGCGCCGAGCTTGTCGGCGTACCTCTCCAGGTACGCGGGCAGGTCGGGACTGCCGGACTCCTCGCTGGTCTCCAGCAGCACGACGCACCGGGCGTGCGGTCCGCCGGCGGCACGCACGGCCTCGATCGCCGCCGTCGCCGCGTAGCCGGAGTAGCCGTCGTCGGCCGCGCCCCGGCCGTACAGGCGACCGTCGCGCAGCACCGGGGTCCACGGGCCGAGGCCCTCGCCCCACCCGCCGACCGGCGGCTGCTTGTCCAGGTGCCCGTAGAGCAGCGCGGTGCCGGCGTCGGCGCGCACGCCCTCGGTCGGCGGCACGTCGAAAAGCAGCACCGGGCTCTTGCCGGGCAGCCGCAGGATCTCCGCGGTGGCGCCCTCGATGTCTCGCGCCACCAGCCAGCGCCGAACGTGCTCGACCGCCGCGTCCAGATGTCCGGAGGTCTCCCACGCCTCGTCGAAGATCGGGGAGAGCGCGGGGATCGAGACGAACTCGGACAGGCTGGTCAGAACCGCGTCGTCCCAGACTCGCTCAACAGTGCCGCGTACCAATGCGTTGTCCACCCGCTCGATACTGCCACGGCCGGCGGCTACCAGGCGTCACGCAGGATGGGCCGCTCCGGCTCCTCCGAAGGCACCGGCGGCGGGGGCGGCGCGGCGTGCTCGGCGGCGGCCCGGGCCGCGTCCGCGATGATCTCGTCGGCGGTCCGCACGGCCGCGGCCAACGCCTCCTCCGCCTGGCGGACGCGGGCGTCCTTCCAGCTGTCGTCGGCCACCCCCGCAGCGTAGGCGACTGAGCCGGTGGTCGATCGATCATCGAGCGAACCCGACTACCATTGCTGTGACACAGATCACGGGTGCTCAGTGTGCGTGCGTCGCGACGGTCGCCAAGGGCCGCGGGGTCCGTCCGGACCCGCCCCGGGACCGGGCGACGGCGGCGGCTCTGAGCTGCCGCGTTCACCGCTCGCCAGGAGGTGGTCACGCTTCACCCGAATGCCTCCCGCTGACGCCCGAATGTCGGTTGTCCTATCGTTTCCGCAGCTCAGCGCATCACGGAAGGACACGGACCGACGTTCGTACCTCACCGGATCGAGCTAACGCGTGCCAGGATGGAGCCCGAAACCGTCAGCGCCACCGGTGGCCCGAACCGCCCCTTACCCGGGCCGGTAGCCGTCGGTGGCGCGGCCGGAAGCGACGCCACAAGCGAGCGCCCGGCGCCGACACCAAGGAGAACGCATGTCGTCCCCAGAACAGTGGACGCACCCGGAACCGGGGGTTGGGCCGGCCGCCACCGCGGCCACGCCGACCGCAGAGCAGGTGATCGCGGGTTTGCGCGCAACGAGCGAGGGTGGCGAGGAGCTCGTCCAGCTCCTGACCCCCGAGGGTGAGCGGGTCGAGAACCCCGAGTGGGACCCCTACGTCGCGGACATCACCGCGGAGGACCTGCGCAGCCTCTACCGCGACATGGTCCTCACCCGCCGGGTCGACCGCGAGGCGAACGCGTTGCAGCGGCAGGGTCAGCTCGGCATCTGGGTGCCGCTGCTCGGCCAGGAGGCCGCGCAGATCGGCGCCGGCCGGGCACTCAAGCCGCAGGACATGGTCTTCCCCAGCTACCGCGAGCACGGCGTCGCGTGGTGCCGGGACGTGCCCCCCACCGACCTGCTCGGCATCTTCCGGGGCACCGACCACGGCAGCTGGGACCCCATCGCCAAGCGGTTCCACCTGTACACCATCGTGATCGGCAACCAGGTGCTCAACGCCGCCGGATACGCGATGGGGCAACGGTTCGAGGGCAAAGTCGGCGACGACGACGGCGAGGCCACCATGGTCTTCTTCGGCGACGGCGCCACCAGCCAGGGTGACGTGCACGAGGGCTTCGTGTGGGCGTCGGTGTACGACGCGCCGCTCGTGTTCTTCTGCCAGAACAACCAGTGGGCGATCTCCGAGCCGACCGAGCGGCAGAGCCGGCTCCCGCTCTACCAGCGCGCCCGCGGCTACGGCTTCCCCGGCGTGCGCGTGGACGGCAACGACGTGCTCGCCTCGCTCGCGGTGTCCCGCTGGGCGCTCGACGAGTGCCGGCACGGCAACGGCCCGGTGCTCATCGAGGCGTTCACCTACCGGATGGACGCGCACACCACCACCGACGACCCGACGCGCTACCGGCTCGCCGACGAGCTCGAGGCGTGGAAGCTCAAGGACCCGATCGAGCGGGTGCGGGTGAACCTGGTCCGGCACGAGCACGCCGACCACGCCTTCTTCGACTCGGTGCAGGCCGACTCCGACCAGCTCGCCGCCGAGCTGCGCGAGTTCTGCGTCAACATGCCCGAACCGCCCAAGGATCGGATGTTCTCCAAGGTCTACGCGGACGGCAGCCCCGCCGTGGCCGCCCAGCGCGACGCCTACCTCGACTACGCCGCGGGCTTCGCGGGAGGTGAGCACTGATGGCAACGCCGGTGCTGAACCAGGCCACCGAGTCCGCCGCGTCCGCGACCCGGACGGTCACCCTCGGCAAGAGCCTCAACCTCGGGCTGCGCGCGGCCATGGAGGCCGACCCGAAGGTCATCGTGATGGGCGAGGACGTCGGCAAGCTCGGCGGCGTCTTCCGCATCACCGACGGGCTGCAGAAGGACTTCGGCGAGCACCGCGTGCTCGACACCCCGCTCGCCGAGTCGGGGATCATCGGCACGGCGGTCGGCCTCGCGATCCGCGGCTTCCGCCCGGTGTGCGAGATCCAGTTCGACGGGTTCATCTTCCCCGCGTTCGACCAGCTGGTCTCCCAGGTCGCCAAAATGCACTTCCGCAGCCAGGGCAAGATCAGGCTGCCCATGGTCATCCGGGTGCCGTTCGGCGGCGGGATCGGCGCGGTCGAGCACCACTCCGAGTCGCCCGAGTCCTACTTCGCGCACACCGCGGGCCTCAAGGTCGTGTCGTGCTCGAACGCCGTCGACGCCTACTGGATGATCCAGCAGGCCATCCAGAACGACGACCCGGTGCTGTTCTTCGAGCCGAAGCGCCGCTACTACGAGAAGGGCGAGCTGGACGTCGACGCGACGCCCGACCCGCTGTTCTCCTCGCGCGTGCTGCGCCGGGGCACGGCCGCGACCCTGGTCGGCTACGGCCCGATGGTGAAGACCTGCCTCGAGTCCGCGGCCGCGGCCGCCGAGGAGGGCACCGAGCTGGAGGTCATCGACCTGCGCACGCTGTCGCCGCTGGACCTCGGGCCGGTGTACGAGTCGGTGCGCCGGACGGGGCACCTGGTCGTCGTCAGCGAGGCGCCGGGCGAGGCGTCGATCTCCTCGGAGATCGCCGCGCGGGTGCAGCAGGAGTGCTTCTACTCGCTGGAGGCGCCCGTGATCCGGGTGACCGGGTTCGACACGCCGTACCCGCCGTCGAAGCTCGAGGAGGACTTCCTCCCCGACCTCGACCGGGTGCTGGACGCCGTCGACCGTTCGCTGGGCTGGTGACGCATGCCTGACTACAAGGTCTTTCCCCTCCCCGACACGGCCGAGGGCCTCGTCGACGCGGAGATCCTGGCGTGGCACGTCGAGCCGGGTGACGAGGTCAAGGTCAACCAGATCATCGTGGAGATCGAGACGGCGAAGGCCGCGGTGGAGCTGCCGTGCCCGTGGGCCGGGGTGGTCACCGAGCTGCACGCGCAGGCCGGGGACACGGTCAACGTGGGCAGCCCGATCGTCACGATCGACATCGACCCGGGTGGTGCCGCCGCCGCTCCGGCTGCGCCTGCCCCGGCTGCCGCCGCGCCGGCGCCGGCCGCCGCCGAGTCCAACGGGCAGGCGATGCTCGTGGGGTACGGGCCGAAGGCGGGGTCAGCGAAGCGCAGGCCGCGCAAGGCCGCCGCCAGCGCGGGCCCGGTCGTCACCGAGCCGCCGGCGCGGGTCGCACCGGTCACGCCTGCCGCCCCGGAGCCCGCGCTGATCGTGCCGGACTCCCCGGCGGCGTTGCTCGAACCGCGTGGCCTGGTGCCGCTGGCCAAGCCGCCGGTGCGCAAGCTCGCCAAGGACCTCGGCGTCGACCTGCGCACGCTGGCGACGAACGGCGTGATCACCCGTGCGGACGTCCAGCGGGCGGCCGCGCCGTCCCCGGCCCCGCTTTCTCCCGAGGGCGGTGTCCGCGAGCGGCGGGTGCCGATCAAGGGCGTGCGCAAGATGACCGCGCTGGCCATGGTCGAGTCGGCGTTCACCGCGCCGCACGTCACGGAGTTCCTCACGATCGACGTGACGCCGATGATGGAGCTGCGCGCCCGCCTGAAGACCGACGCGCGGTTCCGGGACGTGAAGATCACCCCGCTGACCTTCGCCGCGAAGGCGGTGTGCCTGGCGGCCGGGCGGACGCCGGACATCAACGCGGTGTGGGACGGCGACGCCGCGGAGATCGTCTACAAGGACTACGTGCACCTGGGCATCGCGGCGGCCACGCCACGCGGCCTGATCGTGCCGAAGGTCCGGGATGCCGATCGAAGGTCGCTGCGCGAGCTGGCCGAGGCCATCGAGGCGCTGACGGTGACCGCCCGCGAGGGCAAGACCGCGCCGGCGGACATGGTGGGCGGCACGTTCACGATCACCAACGTCGGCGTCTTCGGCGTGGACACGGGCACCCCGATCATCAACCCCGGCGAGTCCGCGATCCTGGCCCTGGGCGCGATCAAGGACCTGCCGTGGGTCGTCGGCGGTCAGGTCGTGCCGCGCAAGGTGTGCCAGCTGGCGCTGAGCTTCGACCACCGCGTGATCGACGGCCAGCAGGGTTCCCAGTTCCTGGCCGACGTGGGCGCGTTGCTGGCCGACCCGTCCCTGGCCATCACCTACTGAACCAGCCACGAAGGGGAGCCGTCGAGCGACGGCTCCCCTTGCGGCTTTTCCGGACGAATCCGCACACGCGTCCCCGGGCCTGTTGCTAGGCTCGCTCCAGTGCGTGTCAAGGGGAACACGCTCTGTACAACACCTGGGGGTGTGTTCATGCCCGATGGATTCTCCGTCCAGCGTCCGTCCGGTCCGCCGCAGTTCAGGCACGTGTCCGATGCCCTCGGTGCGACGAACCGGCTCTACGGGGAGCTCGCCGACAAGCACGCCACCGTGTTCCACACCCTTCTCGGTGACCGCGGGCCGGACGGGAGCTGGCCTGTGGCTCCACCGGACAGGGAAGACGTTCCACGCGGTCGTCCCTCTTCGCCGACGTGGCCGGTGACGTGCTGAAGATGAGTGCGGACGGCGACTCGGTCGGCGGTTACTGGTGGCGGGACCTGGCGAAGTCCTACCTGCACACCCAGGAGGAGATCCTCACCGCGGCCAAGGACGAGGTCGACCAGCTGGAACGGACGATCAGCGGGTTGGTCGGACGGTTCAACGGCGACACCGACATCCAGAACTTCATCAAGGACTACGCGTCGTGAGCAACCGAGTGATCGCGCTCGCCTGCATTGCTGTGCTGGGGTTGGCCGGGTGCACGACCCCGCCGTCCACTGATCGGACCTCGCCGACTGAGCCCACCGAACGTCCCTCAGCGCCGAGCCCGAAGGACCGCGACAAGGGCGCTGTCCTGGCCGCCCTCCGCCGGCTCGACCTCTGCGCGCTGCTGGACAAGGCGATGGCCGCCACGCCGCAATTTCCCCCCGATGCGGAACCGACCGCACACCAGCCGTTCCAGTGCCGGCTGGACGGAATGGCGCATCCCGTCACCGCGGCGGCCGTGACGATGATTCACGACACGCGGCTCTCGTTGCCGGTTCGCGCCATCGGCGGAGCCAAGGCCTATGTCGACCAGGGCACCTCCACCTGCGATGTCTTCCTACCGGTCAGCTTCGAGCTGGCGATCCAGTTCTCGCAGATGCCGCAGGGGCAACCGAATGACGAAACCTGCCGTGTGGTGACCACCCTCGCGACCGCATCAGCCGCGGCACTGGCCGACCCGACCGCGGTACAGATCGAACCCAGGTGGGATGCCTGCAGCGTGCTCCGCGACGCGCTCGGCTCGGAAGCCGACGAGGCCAAGCTGGTGGGAAACACGTTCGACGACTGCACGGATTTCTCCCATCAGCCGATACCCGCGTCGATCTCGTTTGCCGACGACTTCATTTCCACGGGACAACCACGGACCGAGACCATTGGCGGCAAGCAAGTACGGATATACGCGCAGGACGGAAGCTGCGACATCTACTGGCGTCAGGGACCGTTCAGCTCGAAATACGCGACCGAACCCGACTATCAGGTCCTTGCGATCACACCCGACTGCGACCGGTCGAAGGCACTCGCCGAGTCCCTGATGACCGTGCTCGGGACGGCGCCGCCGGCCGATGTGGCACCACAGCGGCCGTTGCTCTACACGCCGGACGAACCGGACAGCCCATATCCCGGGGCGTGTGCCTACGTCGACGTGAGCGATCCGAAGCGCTGCAAGCCCTACGCCGAGGTCCCGGTGCCGGCCGACCCGGCGAAGATCCCGGCGGCCGCCCTGGCCGACGCCGATGTCCTCTGCGCCGTGGCGGTCGACGCGGTCGCCACGTACTTCGGTACCCGGTTGCGCCCGGTCGCGGTGTCGGACGCGGGCACCGACTGCTACTTCGTGGAGCCGGAACGGCAGATCCACCTCGGCTTCACGATCGACGGCGGTCCGCCGCGCCGCGACCCCGGCGACCGGCAGGCGAGCGTCGCCGGGCATCCCGGCTATGTCGCGGCCGACGCCAGCCAGCACGAATACCGGCTGTCGACGTCGTCCAAGCTCGACGGCCACGGGACCGTGACCCTCGCGGTAACGACCGGACCCGTGAATTCGCGCAGCCCGCTACCAACCGGCACCGACAAGAAAACGAAGGCCGTTCTCGCCGACATCCTGCGGACATACTTCTCGTGACGCCGACTCAGTCACGCAGGCACCGTTTTCGAGGGGAACGCGCTGCGCATCACTGGGGGTC
>NZ_DASWSJ010000037.1:0-45719 GCF_036402745.1 Actinophytocola sp.
GTCAGGGTGCACGCGCTCCTGTCGATCACGCCGTGGCCCCAGCCGTCGTAGGTGAGCAGCACGGCGCCGTCGAGCTGGCGGGTCACGTTCCTCGCCCACGTGTGGGGCGTCGCCGGGTCGTGGCGGGAGTTCAGCACCAGGATCGGCGGCGTGCCCTCGATGTCGGGCCGGTGCTGCGGGTTCGGCACCGCCGCCGGCCAGGACGCGCACAGCGACACCGGCAGCCACGCGAAGTGCGTCCGCAGCGTCGGCGCGGCCCGCTTCTGCTTCTCCCACAGCGCCAGCCATTCCCGCTCCGACGAGATCGGCATCCGGTGGTCCGCGCAGAACGCCGCCGCCGGGAACGGCGTCACCGCCGGCGACGAGACGGCCGCGGCCCTCGGCGCGCCGTCGGCCAGTGACCTCAGGTACTCCGCCGCCGCCGGCCACTCCGGCCCGTAGAAGAACCCTGTCGTCCGGTTCACCAGCTCCATCGGCCCGACCGGCCGCGAGCCGTCCGGCGCGGGCAGCGAACCGGCCACCGACCGCCGGTACAAGGTGTCGTACAGCGCGTGGACGTCGCGCCCGTGCAGCACGCACGACGTCGACGAGGCACACCACGCGGCGAACTCGTCGAACGTGTCCTCGCCGGCCGCCGCCTCGGTCGTGAGGAGCTCCGCCGGCGCGAGGCTGTGGTCGAACACGCTGTCCAGCACCAGCGCACGCACCCGCGACGGGAACCGCTCCGCGTACAGCTGCCCGGCGAGCGTCCCGTACGACCGCCCGTAGAGCGACAGCTGCCGCTCGCCCAGCGCGGCCCGGATCGCGTCGATGTCCCGCGCGACGCTCACGCTGTCCACGTGGTCCACGAGCGGACCGGTGTGCTCGCGGCAGCTGTCCCCGAGCGCCCGGGAGTACGCCGACAGCTCCGCGAACGTCGCACCGCCCTCCGGGTTCGCGTCCGGCGGGTTGGCGACCAGGCCGGCGTCGCACACGACCGGGCTGCTGCGGTTGGTGCCCCGCGGGTCGAAGCTCACGACGTCGAACCTCGCCGCCAGCTCCGGCGGCACCGGCGTCCGGCCGAGCATCCGGTTGACCCCGGAGTCACCCGGCCCGCCCGGCATGAGGAGCAGCGTGCCGATCGGGTGCGCGGTCGTCCGCCGCGCGATGGCCACCTCGATCGTGCCGCGCGACGGTCTGGACCAGTCGACCGGCACGGTGACCGTGGCGCACTGGACGTCGGCGTTGCCCGCGCACGGTCGCCAGTCCGGCCCGGGCGACGCGACGGCCGTCACCGCGCCCGCCACTGTGGCACCCACCGCGACGGCGGCGAGCAGCGCGGTTGTTCGGAGCAGTTTCATACGAGTTCCCCCGGCATCCCTGTGATTTCCCCGGAGTCCGAGTATCTGCGCTGCCGGCGCGGGAGGACTCAGGGAAGACCCTGAGATGGCCCCGGGTCAGCGGGCGGAGGTGAGGAACTCGGTGAGCGCGCGGTTGGTGACCGCGGGTGCTTCCTGGTGCGGGAAGTGGCCGATGCCGTCCAGCAGCCGGGTGACCACCCGGCCGTGCGCCCAGCTCGCCGACGCGCGCACGGTGCCGGGCAGGATGCACGGGTCGGCGGCACCGGAGAGCTGCAGCACCGGCACGGTGATCTCGCGCTGCATGGCCTCGCTGAACCGCCGGCCCTCGCCGCGCAGCTGCGCGCGGACCGCCCAGCGGTAGTACTCGAGCGCGCTGTGCGCGGCGCCGCGCACCCGCATGGCCGAGCGGAGCCGCGTCACGACGTCGTCGAATCCCGGTTGGACAGTCCACTGAGGACCAGACCAGCGGCGCAGCAGGGTCTCGACGGTGGCCGCGCCGTCCCGGGTGAGCCAGCGTTCCGGCGCGAGCGGCAGCTGGGCGCGGAAGAGGTGGCCGAGCGCGCGGGCCTGGTTGGTCGGCTTGCGGTGCAGGGCGGTGCGGCGGATCTCGCGGCGCAGCGCCAGCGGGTGCGCGGCCGACACCGAGCTGACCGAGCGGACCAGCCGCGGGTGCATCGCGGCGACCGTCCACGCGAGCATGCCTCCCCAGGCGTGACCCACGAGGTGCGCGTTGGGCTCGCCGAGTGCCTTGACGAGCCCGCCGACGTCACCGGCGAGCGTCCACGCGTCGTAGCCGCGCGGTGGTTTGTCCGAGTCGCCGTAACCGCGCAGATCCACCGCCACCGCGCGGAAACCGGCGTCGGCGATGGCGGTGAGCTGGTGGCGCCACGTCCACCAGAACTCGCAGAACCCGTGCAGCAGCAGGACGAGCGGGCCTTCCCCGGTCTCGGTGACGTGCAGCCGGATGCCGTTCGCGTGGACGTCGCGGTGCACCCACGGCCCGTCGATGCGGACCGTCGACGGGTCGGGGCGGGAGCGCAGGGCCGCCGCGGTGCTCAGGGGAGCGGCCGATCAGACACGGCGCACGGCGTCACCCGAGGCGGGCACGGGTGCGGTCGCGCCGTTCTCACCCCGGTGCCGCAGGGCCGCCGCGGTGTCCTTCACGGTCTCGATCGTCCGCTGCGGGGCACGCACCGAGCGGACCTTGCGGGCGCCGCGCCAGGCGAAGAATCCGGCGAGGACCGCCATGAGAAGGGTGATGACCAGGAAGCCGCCCCAGGGGTCGGCCCAGTCCCACAGGCCCTTGTTGATCCCGAGCGCCGCCGTGGTGAGGAGGAAGGGGAGCAGGAGCAGGCCCAGCACCAGCGCGATGACGAAGTAGATGCTGCCGGTGAGCCCCTTCTTGATCTCCTTGGTGACCTCGGACCTGGCCAGCTCGACCTCGGCCCTGATCAGCGTCGACAGGTGTGTGGACGCGTCCTTGACCAAGTTCCCGATCGACTGTTCGCCCGCCGCGCCGTTCGTCTCGTCGGACAACGGGATCGACGGGACTCGCGGCAGCCCCGCCCCGTTGCCGTTGGTGTGGTGCGCACTGGTCACGTGCGCCATCGTGCCATGTGCCGATCAAACAGGCTGGCCGGGCGGGCTATTCGGCCGTGTCGGGCTCGGCGTCGCGCGCTCGGCTGCGGCGTACGAGCAACACCGCGGCGAGCAGCGCGGCCACCATCGACCCGACGAGCACCGCGCCCTTGGCCACCTCCATGTCCGCGCCGTCGAGCGCGAGGTCGGCGATCAGCAGGCTCACCGTGAACCCCACGCCGCCGAGCATCGCCACCGCGACCAGGTCCCGTTTGCCGAGCCCGGAGGGCATCGCGGCGATCCGCAGGCGGACGGCCAGCAGCGACGAGCCGACGATGCCGACCAGCTTGCCGACCACGAGCCCGAGCATCACCGCGAGCGCGACCCGGTCCTCGACGAGCCGTGCCAACGTGTCCGCGGTGATCGGGATGCCGGCCGCGAACACCGCGAACAGCGGCACCGCCAGCCCCGCCGACCACGGCTGCAGCCGGTGCTCGAGCCGCAGGCACGGCGACTCGTCCTCGCCGGGATCGGGCCGCACCCGGGTCAGCAACGCCAGCGCGACACCGGCGATCGTCGCGTGCACCCCGCACGCGTGCACCGCGAGCCAGGTGCCGACCGCGATCGGCACGTACAGCCACGCCGAGCGGACCCGCAGGCGTTGCAGCAACCAGTACACCGCGAGCAGCACGACCGCGGCCCCCGCGGCGAGCAGGTCGAAGCTGCCGGTGAACACGATCGCGATCAACAGGATCGCGCCGAGGTCGTCGACCACCGCGAGGCTCAGCAGGAACACCCGTGCGCTGCTCGGCAGGCCCGAGCCGGTCAGCGCCAGCACGCCGAGCGCGAACGCGATGTCGGTGGCCACAGGGATGGCCCACGCCTGCCCGATGCGCGGGTCGCCCCAGCCGACGCCCAGCGTGAGGACGGCCGGCACGACCATGCCGCCGACCGCGGCGATCACCGGCAGCAGCGCGTTGCGCAGCCGGGACAGCTCGCCGATCACCAGCTCGCGCTTGAGCTCGAGCCCGGCGACGAAGAAGAACAGCGCGAGCAGCCCGTCCTTGACCCAGTCGCCGACGGTGAGGTTCAGGTGCAGCTGCGGCGGGCCGAGCTCGGTGTCGCGCAGCGTGTGGTAGCCGCCGGACCAGGGGCTGTTGGCCCACAGCAGGGCGACCGCGGTGGCGGCGAGCAGGATCGTGCCACCGACGGTCTCCGTGCGGAGGTAGCGGGCGAACTCGCCGACGACGGGAAGGCGCCGGGTCATCCGGTGGTGACGCCGAACAGGACGCCGACGAGGTAGGTCACGATCATGGTGAGCGCGCCGACGCCGACGTTGCGGGCGATCGCGCGGCCGATCCGCGCGTTGCCGAGGCGGGCGCTGAGCCAGCCGGTGATCACCAGCCCCACCACCACCGCCGCCGCACACGTCCACACCCGCAGGCCCACCGGCGGCAGCGCGATCGCGATCAGCGGCAGCAGCCCGCCACACGTGAACGCGATGAGCGACGCCCACGCCGCGTGCCACGGGCTGGTGAGGTCCTCCGGGGAGATGCCGAGCTCGGCCTCGGCGTGCGCCTCGAGCGCGTCGTACACGGTCAGCTCGCGCGCGACCTCGGCGGCGAGCTCGGGGGACAGGCCCTTCTCCACGTAGATCTCGGCGAGCTCGCGCTCCTCGGCCTCGGGCATGGTCTCGAGCTCGTAGCGCTCGAGGCGCAGCGCCGCCTGCTCGGTGTCGCGCTGGGTGCTGACCGAGACGTACTCGCCGCCGGCCATCGACAACGCGCCGGCCACGAGGCTCGCGACGCCGGCGATCATGATCGTGGAGCGGTCGGTGGTCGCGCCCGCGACGCCGACCACGAGCCCGGCGACGGAGACGATGCCGTCGTTGGCGCCGAGAACACCGGCGCGCAGCCAGTTCAGCCGCTCGCCGAGGGTGCCTTGGTGGGGCTCGCCCGGGTGCACTTCGGCCGGCTCGTCCGCGCTGAGCTCTGTCATTCGCTCATTGAACTACCGGCCGCAAGCTGTGGCAGCATGACTCGAGCTGTCACGCCTCGGGGAGCGAACGAATGAAGAAGTGGATCTTCTGCCTGGTGATCGGCCTGGCCATGCTGGCGTTCAGCACGGGTGTCGGGGTCAACGACGGCACGGTCAGATGCGACGGGCAGATCATGAATCCGGGTTCGGTCTGCGAGTTCCGGGACCGCGGCGGTGACGTCACGTCCACCCAGACCTATGACGAGATCAAGGCCGGCGACGCGGCGGCGAAGAAGACGTTCAACAGCTGGGGCCGGTGGGCCCTGCTGGGCGGCGGGCTCGCCCTGACCGGGCTGGCCGGCTGGGGCATCCTGCGCCGCCGTCGGCAGCAGAAGGCGCAGGGGCCGACCACCGCCGGCCTGTACCTCCAGCAGCAGACCGCACAATCCGGCGCCGGTTACGCACATCCCGCGCACACGCCGGCGCAGGGCCGGCCCGGCCAGCCGGGCCAGTACGGCCCACCGGGTCCATATGCTCCCCAGCCGCCGCAGCCGTGGCAGCAGCAGGCGCCGCCCCAGCAGCAGGCAGCGCCCCAGCCGCAGGCGCCGCCCGAGGTGCAGCCATGGCCGCCGGCGCGGGGACCGCAGCAGCCGCACCAGCTCCCCGGCCCGCCGCCGCCCGTCGGCCAGCCCGGCTACGGCACCCACCCGTGGGGCTCACCGCCGCCGGCCACGCCACCGGGACCGCATCCCAACTTCGGCCCGGGGGCCGACGAGGAGCTCACCGAGCGCTACTGACGCCGACGGCCCGGTCACCGCATCCGGTGACCGGGCCGTCGCCTTGCCTCACTCGTCCGAGCTGCCCTTGTTCAGGCCGGCGGAGATCAGGTCCATCACCGACGAGTCGGCGAGCGTCGTGACGTCGCCGATCTGGCGGTTCTCCGCCACGTCCCGCAGCAGCCGCCGCATGATCTTGCCCGAGCGCGTCTTCGGCAGCTCCGGCACGACCATGATCTGCCGCGGCTTCGCGATGGGGCCGATCTCCTTGGCCACGTGGTCGCGCAGCGCCTTGATCGCCCGCTCGCCCTTGGCCTCGTCCTCGCCGACCCCGCCGCGCAGGATCACGAACGCCACGATGCCCTGACCGGTCGTCGGGTCGGTGGCGCCGACGACCGCGGCCTCGGCCACCGTCGGGTGCGACACGAGCGCGGACTCGACCTCGGTGGTCGAGATCCGGTGGCCGGACACGTTCATCACGTCGTCGACCCGGCCCAGCAGCCAGATGTCGCCGTCCGCGTCGTACTTGGCGCCGTCGCCGGCGAAGTAGAAGCCCTGGCCGGCGAAGCGGGCCCAGTAGGTCTCCTTGTACCGCTCCTCGTCGCCCCAGATGCCGCGCAGCATCGACGGCCACGGCTGGTCGAGCACCAGGTAACCGCCGCCGCCCTTGCCGACCTCGTTGCCCTGGTCGTCGACGACCATGGCGGAGATGCCCGGCAGCGGGCCCTGCGCCGAGCCCGGCTTGGCAGAGGTGACCCCGGGTAGCGGGGAGATCATGATCGCGCCGGTCTCGGTCTGCCACCAGGTGTCCACGACCGGCGTCCGGTTGGCGCCGATGTTCTCCCGGTACCAGATCCACGCCTCCGGGTTGATCGGCTCGCCGACCGACCCGAGCACGCGCAGCGACGTCAGGTCGAACTTGGCCGGGATGTCCTTGCCCCACTTCATGAACGTGCGGATCAGCGTGGGCGCGGTGTAGTAGATCGTGACGCCGTACTTCTGCACGATCTCCCAGTGCCGCCCCTCGTGCGGGGTGTTCGGCGTGCCCTCGTAGACCACCTCGGTGACGCCGTTGGCGAGCGGGCCGTACACGATGTAGCTGTGCCCGGTGACCCAGCCGATGTCGGCGGTGCACCAGTACACATCGGACTCCGGCTTGACGTCGAAGACGTCGCGGTGCGTGTACGCGACCTGCGTGAGGTATCCGCCGGAGGTGTGCAGGATGCCCTTGGGCTTACCAGTCGTGCCCGAGGTGTAGAGGATGAACAGCGGGTGCTCGGCGTCGAACGCCTCCGCCTCGTGCGTGTCGGGCTTGTCGTCGACGACGTCGTGCCACCACAGGTCGCGGCCCTCGGTCCACTCGACGTCGATGCCGGTGCGGCGCACCACGAGCACGTGCTCGATCGTGGGCGTGCGGGTGACCGCCTCGTCCACCGCGGCCTTGAGCGTGGCCGGCTTGCCGCGCCGGTACTGGCCGTCGGCGGTGATCACGAGCTTGGCCTCGGCGTCGTCGATGCGCGAGCGCAGCGCCTCGGCGGAGAAGCCGCCGAACACGACGCTGTGCGTGAGACCCAGGCGCGCGCAGGCGAGCATCGAGAAGATCGCCTCGGGCAGCATCGGGAGGTAGATCGCGACCCGGTCGCCGGCCCGCAGGCCCAGCGAGAGCAGGGCGTTCGCCGTCTTGGCGACCTCGCGCTGCAGCTCGGCGTAGGTGATCGTGCGGCTGTCGCCGGGCTCGCCCTCCCAGTGGATGGCCACCCGGTCGCCGTTGCCGGCCTCGACGTGCCGGTCGACGCAGTTGTACGCGACGTTGAGCTTCCCGCCGATGAACCACTTCGCGAACGGCGGGTTCGACCAGTCGAGCACCTGGTCCCACGGGGTATCCCAGTGCAGCTGGCCGGCCTGCTCCGCCCAGAACGCCTCCCTGTCGGCCCCCGCCTTCTCGTAAAGGTCCGCCTTCGCGTTGGCCTGCTCGGCGAACTCGGCGCTCGGCGGGAACGTCCTGCTCTCCGTGAGCAAGTTGTCCAGCGTCGGGCCCTGGCCGGGCTGCTCTGTCATGATGCGGATCCTCCTCGACCCAGGGATGTAGTTGCTGGCCCTGTGCTATCACACGCGGCGACGGCACGCATAGAGGTCCAGACCACTGAGCAGCGACGCCACGACCGGTTGTCACCCGGTAGGGTCCGGTGGCGTGACTGACCCGCTGGCGCCGTTGCTGGAGCTGCCCGGTGTCGAGGACGCGGTGCGGGCCGCCCGCGAGACGGTGGACCAGGTGCACGGGCACCCGGCCAACCGCCGCGGCTGGCCGGCGACCGCGGCCGAGGCGTCGGTGCGAGCCGCACGGGCCTCCGCCGCCCTCGACGGCGGCGATCCCGAGATCCCCGAGGCCGGCGAGGTCACCGAGCCGCACCTGGCCGGCGCGCTGCGCATCGCCGAGTCGCTCGGCACGCTGGTGCCGATCTGGCAGCGTGCGCCGATGCAGGCACTGGCCCGGCTGCACGTGCTGGCCGCGGCCGACCTGGTGGCCGACGAGCAGCTCGGCCGACCCCGGCCCAGCCGCGGCGTGACCCGCCGGCTGGACCTGCTGGGCGACATCGTGGCCGGCGGCACGTCGGTGCCCGGCGCGGTGCTGGTGGCGGTGGTGCACGGCGAGCTGCTGGCGCTGTCCCCGTTCGGCTCGGCGGACGGCGTGGTCGCCCGCGCGGCGGCCCGGCTGACGACGATCGGCACGGGGCTGGACCCGAAGGGGCTGATCGTGCCGGAGGTGTTCTTCCTGCGCCGGTCCGACCGCTACCGCGCGGCGGCGGCCGGGTTCGCCACCGGGACCGACGAGGGCCTCACCGAGTGGCTGCTGCTCTGCTGCGAGGCGGTCGAGGCGGGCGCTCGCGAGGCGACGAGCATCGCGGAGGCCGCGCTGACCCGCTGACGTGCGGATTCAGCGTTCTTCCAGGCCATTTCGTCCGGCTCGGCGCACCCTGGGTGTTGCGAGTCCCCCTTCCTCGCTGTGTGTGTGGGATCCCACGGGACGGGCCGAGAACCCTAGCCTCTCGGCCCGTTTCCCCGTGGTGGCCCAGGAACCTCGTGCTAGCCCAGGAACGCCGTCACGAGCGGCAGCACGTGGTCGGGCCGCCGGGTGAGGTCCATGTGCGTGGTGTCCGGCAGCACCGCGAGCCGCGCGTCGGGGATGAGCGCGTGCATCTCGGCGGCGTGGTCGACCCGCACGAAGTCGGTGTCGCCGATGACGATCAGCACCGGCGACCGGACCGAGCCGAGGTCCTCGGCCGACCAGTCGAGCTTCTCCGGCAGCGCGGACGCCTTGGCCATGAACGCCTCGAAGTGCTCCGGCTCGGGCGCGACGGCCAGGTAGGCGTCCCGCAACAGCGCGAACTCGGCCTCGGTGGGTAGCCGCCTCGAGTTCGGGTCCATGGCGAAGACCTCCGGGTGGTACCCGTCGCCCCGGAAGTGCACCCCGGCCACGGCCAGCCGCCCGGCCCGCTCCGGGTAGGTCATGGCGACCTGCAGCGAGACGAGCCCGCCGAGGCTGAACCCGAAGAAGTCGGCCTTCTCGACGCCGAGGTGGTCGAGCAGCCCCACGACGTCCCCGGCGAGGTGCGCGAGCTCGAAGTCCCGCTCGATGTCCGCGGTGTGCCCGTGCCCCTGCAGCTCGACGGCGATGACCTGCCGCGTCTCGGCGAGCGTGGCCAGCATCGAGCCGAACGTGAGGTCGATGGTGAGCAGGCCGCCGTGCAGAAGAACGAGCGGCGCACCGGTGCCGTGCACCTCGTAGTAGATGTCCAGCCCGTTCACGTTCGCGTAGCTCATGGTCGCGGTCTCCGTCCTCGGTAGGTGTTCTCACCCCTACGTCGAACAGAGACCGCGCCGATCGACGCGGTGGGCTCAGACGGTGGCGCCCAGGCTCAGCAGGGCCTTCCGCACATGGCCGCCGGTGCCCGCCAGCGCCGCCGCCGCGCGTTCGGAGTCCACTCCGGACAGCAGGTGGACTAGGGCGACCTTGAGGTCGCCGTGCGCCGCGTCCAGGGCCTCGGCGCACTCATGCAGGTCGAGGCCCGTCGCCTCGCGGAGGATGCGCAGCGTGCGGCCTCGCAGCTTCGCGTTGGTGGCGCGCATCGAGACCATCAGGTTCGAGTAGGTCCGCCCCAGCTTCACCATGACGGCAGTCGAGAACGCCGTGAGCACCAGCTTCTGCGCGGTGCCGGCCTTCATCCGGGTGGAGCCTGCGACGACCTCGGGGCCGGTGTCGACCTCGATGAGCACGTCGATGTGGTTGAGGCGGGTGGCGTGCGGGTTGGAGAACACGAGGCCGGTGCGGGCGCCGAGCGCGCCCGCCGCTCGCAACGCGCCCAGCACGTACGGGGTACGGCCGGACGCGGTGAGCCCGAGGACGAAGTCGCCCGGCTCGGCGTCGCGCGTCAGCTCCGCGGCGCCGCCCTCCTCGTCGTCCTCGGCGTCCTCCACGGCACTGCGCAGCGCGCCCGTCCCGCCGGCGTGGTGAACGACGAACCACTCGGCGGGCGCGTTGTACGTCGGCGCGAGCTCGGCGGCGTCGAGCGTGGCCATGCGGCCGGACGTGCCGGCGCCGACGTAGTGCACGCGGTGCCCGTTGCGCAGGGCCTCGGCCGCCAGGTCGACGGCCGTGGCCAGGGCCGGCAACGCGGCCGCCACCGCGTCCGGCACCAGGCGATCCTCGGCGTTGATCGATCGCAGGAGGTCGAGCGTGGACAGCTGGTCCAGGTCGGTCGTACGAGGGTTGCGCCGCTCGGTTGGCGAGTCGACGTGTACGGCCTGGCGCGGCACTGTCATGTTGCCTCCCCCAAGGATCATTTGCCGGTCTCTCGCGCCTTGCGACGACCGTCGTGGCGGGTCTCCAGCCGATGGGAGCCCACCGCGTCCCGGGTCTCGTCCAGCGCCTTCATCGAGTCGGCCAGATGTCGCTGGGCCACCCCGATGAACAGGCAGTCGACGACCGTGAGCTGGGCGATGCGGCTGGCCATCGCGCCGGAGCGGAAGGTGGTCTCCCGCGCGGCGGTGGTCAGCACCAGGTCCGCCACCTCGCTGATGGGCGCGGTGGGGAAGTTGGTCAGCGCCACGGTGGTGGCCCCGGCCCGCCGGGCCTCGCGCAGCGCCTCGACGGTGTCCTGGGTGGCGCCGGTGTGCGAGATGGCGAACGCGACGTCGCCCTTCCCGAGCACCGCCGCCGAGGTCAGCATGATGTGGGTGTCGCTCCAGGCGAAGCTGATGCGGCCGATCCGGTGCAGCTTCTGCTGCAGGTCGGCGGCCACGAACGCGCTGGCGCCGACGCCGTAGACGTCGACCCGGTTGGCCCCGGCCAGCGCCGTGACCACCTGCTCGAGCACCTCGATGTCGAGCTGGGCCGCGGTCTCCTCGACCGCGCGGGCGTCGGCGAAGGTGACCTTTCCGACGACGCTCGCCAGCTCGTCGTCGGGAGCGATCTCGCCGCCGAGGTCTCGCTCGGCGTGCACTTCGGATCGGGCGGTGTCCGCGGCCAGGGCGATGCGCAGCTCGGGGTAGCCGCCGACGCCGATGGCCTTGCAGAACCGGGTGACGGTGGTCTCGCTCGTACCGGCCGCCTCGGCGACCTCGGTGATGCTTCGGCGGGCCACTGTGGACGGGCTGTCCAGAACCACCTTGGCGACGCGCTGCTCCGCGCGGGCCAGACCGGGCAGCAGCGACCGGATACGAACCAGGGGACTTGACTCAGTGTGTTGTGTGGTCATGGCACTCGCGCTCACGTGGGAAACTTACTAACCGGCATGTGGGTCAACAAGACGGCAGCCGCTGTCTGGTGACAACGCTACCCAACAAAGGCTGAAAATTCAGATGTCGTGCTGCTAGCTCAACATCGGAATCGACGGTTCGGGGCAGGTTGTTAGCGTTTCAACCAGTTTTTCATGCTCATCGTGATCTGAGCTGCCAGCCGCTGGCCTGCACTTTGTGGGGTTCTTTCTCACCGTTGAGGAGCGTTTGAACACGGTCCGTGACGGTGATGCCGTCGAGGGAAATTCCCCGCCCGGTGTACCGGGCGTCGGTAGTGAACCGCCAGCGCAGCGTGATCTCCGCAGCGTGTGGTAGTTGAGCACGCACCTTCCACCAGGCCCGGTGGCCCGATCCGGAGAGCGCGTTGACCGTTTCGTCCGGTGCCCCGCGACCCGAGACGGACAGCGGGACAGCCGTCCAGGTGGTCCCGTCCGTGCTCGACTCGAGGACCAGAAGATCGGTCGACTCAGAGTCGACGAACGCATCGAAGTTCACCCGAACGGGACCCCCTGGGTGGAGGGGAACCGTCGTCAGCGTCGCCCGTGCGGCGTCCCCGATGCCGGTGTACCACGCGTCCCGGCCGTGCTCCGGCGCCACCGCGAGCGCCTTCGCGAGCCCGGTGCACAGGGCCTCGCGCGCGAGGTTGATCGAGCCCCAGCTCCGGCTCGGGTGCACCCGGTTGGTCAGCAGGATCGCGAAGGACCGCGACGCCGGGTCGATGACCACGTCGGTGCCCGTGTACCCCGTGTGCCCGGCCGTGTGCGCACCGGAGAGGCCGCCCATGTACCAGATCTGGTTGAGCTCGAACCCGTAGCCGTGGTCGTTGCCCGGGAACGCCTCGTTGTGGTTCTCGAGCATGGTCGCCACGGTGTCCTCGCGCAGGATCCGGTGCCCGCGGTAGGCGCCGCCGTTGAGGATCGTCTGGGCCAGGATCGCCATGTCGCCCGCCGTGGAGAACACACCCGCGTGCCCGGCGACGCCGCCGAGCGACCAGGCGTTCTCGTCGTGCACCGAGCCGCGGACCATGCCGCGCGGTGGCGAGGTCTGGAACTCGGTGGCCGCGACCCGGTCGAGCTTGGCGGCCGGCGGGTTGTAGCCGGTGTCGACCATGCCCAGCGGCCGGGTGATCCGGTCGGCGACCACCTCGTCGAGCGGCTTGCCGGTGAGCCGCTCGACCATGACCCCGAGCGTGATCAGGTTCAGGTCGGAGTACTCGTACTTCGTGCCCGGCGGGTTGTGCGGCGCGACGTCCATCACGGCCTTGATCCGCGCCGGGATGTCCGGGTAGGCCGACCACAGCGGCAGCCAGGACACCAGCCCCGACGTGTGCGTCAGCAGCTGCGCGACGGTGATCGACTCCTTGCCGTTCACGCCGAACTCGGGCAGGTAGGTCGCGACCGGCGCGGCGACGTCGACCTCGCCGCGCTCGACCAGCTGCATCACCAGGACCGAGGTGAACAGCTTCGACACCGAGGCCATGTCGAAGATCGTGTCGTCGCGCATCGCCACCTTGTCGGCGTCGGCCAGCTCGGTGCCCGCGCCGTCGGCGTAGCGCACCGCGTAGCCGGTGCTCGCGCGGCTGACGACCACGCCGTCGTGCGCGAGCAGGGTGACCGCGCCGGAGTACAGCGGGTGGTTGGTGTTCGGCGTCGGGTGGGTCCGGGTCCACGCGTCGATCCGGCCCAGCGCCTCCTCGATCGGCGCCGGGTCCAGCCCGACCGAGCGCGGCGAGCCGTCCCGCAGCACGGTCCGCGGCGACGCGAAGCCCTGCTGGGGCCGGTCGAACCGGCCGGTCGGGTCGCCGCCGTGCGGCTCGGCGGTCACCGTCGCGCTGCCCGTCATGACGACGGCGCTGAGCGCGGCGAGCAACGCGACGCCCAACCAGCCGGGTAACACGCTTCGCCTGAACATGGCCACCTCGAAGTAGTCACCGGTAGATGAGATACCGCTCTCGCAGGTTCGCGAAAGAGGCGAGCTCGCCCCGCCAGGCGTCGATCACCTCGTCGACCCCGGCGCCCGCGTCGACCATCAGACGCAGCCGGTCGGAGCCGGAGAGCTTGTCGATGTAGTTGTCCGGCCGCCAGCCGAACACGCCCGGGTGCGCCTGCTTCGCGGTGACGATCATGGTGACCGCCGTGCGGATGGCGTCGAAGCGGCGCTCGTCGGTGATCTGCAGCTGCACGCCGCCGCAGGTCTGGTTGAGCCACTTGGAGAACGTGGGCACGAAGTAGTGCTCGCGGAACCGCACGCCGGGCAGCCGCGCGGCGTTGAGCGCCTCGGCCCAGTGCCAGTCGATCCCGGGCGCGCCGATGATCTCGAAGGGCCGGGTGGTGCCGCGGCCCTCGGACAGCACGGTGCCCTCGAACAGGCAGGTGCCGGGGTAGGCGAGCGCCGTGTGCGGGGTGGGCATGTTGGGACTCGGCAGGACCCACTGCAGGCCGGTCTCGGAGAACAGCTCGTCGCGCCGCCAGCCGCGCAGCTCGGCGACCTCGAGGCTCGTCAGCCGCCCGCCCGCGTCCGCCGGCAGGAACTCGGCGTCGAAGAGCTTGGCCAGCTCGCCGACGGTCATGCCGTGCTGCTGGACGATCGGCTTGCGGCCGACCCCGGAGGCGAACGCCGGGTTCAGCATCGGGCCGCGGGCCCGGCCGCCGACCGGGTTGGGCCGGTCGAGGACCACGACCGACGTGCCGGTGAGGACCGACGCGTGCATGGCCGTGTAGAGGCTCCAGATGTAGGTGTAGAAGCGCGAGCCGACGTCGGCGATGTCGAACACGAGCGTGTCGATGCCGGACTTGGTGAACAGGCCCGCGAGCTTGGTCGCGGTCGCGCCGTACGCGTCGTAGACCGGCACCTGGGTGCGCGGGTCGCGGTAGTCGCCCTCGGATCCGCCGGCCTGCGCGGTGCCGCGGAAGCCGTGCTCAGGGCCGAACACCGCGGTCGGCAGGACACCCGCGGCCACCATCGAGTCGACGATGTGGGTCTGGTCGCGCAGCACCCCCGTCGGGTTGGTCAGCACACCGATTCTGCGGCCGCGGAGCTCGCTCCAGCCGTCCTCGGCGAGGAGGTCGGCGGCCGGGGTCACGCCCGGGTCGCCGTGCCCGCGGGTCGTCGTCGGCTCGGCGGCCGCCGGGGCCGCGGCGGCCACCGTGAGCGCCGGCGCGGCCAGCGCGGACGCCGTCAGGAAGCGCCGGCGGTCCATACCGCTCACCAGGTCAGTCCGGTGCCGAACGGGTACAGGATGGTGCTCGGGTCGCCGCCGACCGGGATGTCCACCGGCAGCTTGCCCTTGGGGGACACCTCGCCGAGGAGGACCTTGGTCAGCGCCTCCATCGCGTTGGCCCGCCAGCCGTAGGTGGCGACCCAGGTCGGCGCGTCGACGAAGCCCGCGTCGTAGGGGATCTGCGCCGCGACCGCGACCACGGGCTTGCCGGTGGCGAGCAACGCGTTGACCAGCGCGCGCTGCTGTGGCCGGCCGCTGAGGTTGTTGGTCAGGACCACCACGAGGTCCGACCCGTTCGCGGCGGTCACGGCCTGGTTGATCGTCGCCTGGCTGGGACTCGGGCCCGTCGGCAGGGGAGTGGCAGTGGCGCCGCGCCTGCCGATGCTCTGGGCGAGCCACTCGGGGCTGCGGTAGGTCAGTCCGGAGGTCGTGTCGCCGATGCCGGTGACCAGCACCTTCGCCGGCACGTTCGTGATCGGCAGCAGGCCGGTGTCGTTGCGGACCACGGTCGTCGTGCGGTCCATGATCTGCTGGATCGCGGCGACGTTGGCCGGGGTGCCGACCGTCGTGGTCACCTTGCTCTCGTCGACGAACGGGTGGGTGAGGATGCCCCGCTTGAGCTTGAGCAGCAGGATCCGCAGCACGCTCTCGTCGATGCGCCGCTCGGTCAGCCGGCCGCTCTCGACGGCCGCCTTCACCGAGTCGATGGCGAGCTGCAGGTCGGGTGGCATGAGGAGCTGGTCGACGCCGGCCTCCAGCGCCATGACCGGGATCTCCTCGGCCGGGAACACGTTGGCGCCGCCCATGCCGAGCGCGTCGGTGACGATCACGCCGCGGTAGTGCAGCTCGTTGCGCAGCAGGCCGGTGAGGATGGGCTTGGAGAGCGTGGCCGGCACGCCGGTCGGGTCGAGGCTCGGGACCTGGATGTGCGCGGTCATGATCGAGTCGATGCCGGCGTCGACCGCGGCCTTGAACGGCGGCAGGTCGAACTCGCGCCACTGCGCCTCGGTCCGGCCGATGTTCGGCAGGCCGGTGTGGCTGTCGGTGGACGCGTCGCCGTGGCCGGGGAAGTGCTTGGCGGAGGAGGAGACGGTCTCGGTGAGCCGGCCGCCGTTCTGGTAGCCCGCGATCTCGGCGGTGACGAGGTCGCTCGCGAGGTCGGGGCGGGAGGAGAAGGAGCGGGCGCCGATGACCGGGTTCAGCGGGTTGGAGTTGACGTCGGCGACCGGGGCGAAGTTCTGGTTGATGCCCATCGCGCGCAGCTCGCGGCCGTTGATGGTGGCCACGGTCTTGGCGTCGGCGGTGCTGCGGCCCGCGCCGACGGCCATGCTGGCGGGGAACTCGGTGGCCGGCGACTCGAGCCGGGTGACGTTGCCGCCCTCCTGGTCGATGGCGACGATCAGCGGCAGGTGGGTGTTGTGCTTGACCGCGGCGCGCTGCAGGCCGTTGGAGAAGGCGGCGAGCTGCTGGGGGTTGTCGACGTTGTCGGTGCTGGCGTTGTTGAAGTAGATGACGCCGCCGACGCCGAACTTCTCGATCACCTGGGCGGGGGTGTCGACGCCGTACTCGACCTGGTTGGTCGGGTGCGCCTCGTCGGCGGACTTGCCCCACACGGAGACGACGAACAGCTGGGCGATCTTCTGGTCCAGCGACATGCCCCGCAGCTGGGACCTGGCCTGCGCGAGCACCGCGAAGTCCGACCCGACCTGAGGCGTACCCGGCACGGGCGCGGCGTGGCTCACCCCGCTAACCATTGCCGAGCAGGCGATGACCGCGACCGCGACGGACAGGGTGCGACGGGCTGATGAACGAGACATGGGCACAACGGACATGGGCACAACGGCCTCCCTGGCCGGCCAGCAGGGTCACTCCGTAACCTCTTAACCGAGAACAAGCAGCACCGGTAAGTTACCCACGCCCCGAGACCAGGGGCAAGCAGGCGTTCGGCCCAAAGAACCTAGTGAACCCACCCACCGCAAGACGACCGCGCCCTGGTCAAAGCACAGCCAAAGCCACCCCCGAGCCAAAGCAAGAGCAGTATGCAGACCCGAAGCGAACCCAACCCCCCGACGCGAAGCAAGCGCAGTCGGTCGATGCGAAGCGAACCCAAACGCCCGAGGCGAAGCGAGAGCAGTAGGTCGACGCGAAGCGAGACCAAGCCGAAGGCAAAACTGGTCGATGCGAAGCGAGACCAAACCAAAGGCAAGAAGCTGGTCGATGCGAAGCGAGACCAAGCCCGAAGGCAAAGCTGGTCGATGCGAAGCGAAACCACGCTGGGTCCGGAGAAGCTCGCACCGTGGGGGTCTGGGGGGTCGCCCCCCAGAAACTGAACTGGGCGATCCAGGCCTGCGCAGTCCGCAGGCAAGGATCGCCCAATCGCCCAGCACGAAACGCTCGGGTTACCAAGCGTGCAACAGTGTCGTACCTACCTGGCCTCGGCGTCCGGCGTCCCGGTACGCAGTCCCTTGACGACATGCCTCCCGCGGCTGGCTGCGCGTGGGTGCCCGGTGTCTCGTGCACGGAGCCCTACCGGGGTGATCGAAACTTCTCTTCCGCTTCGACCCTGGCCGATCGAGGTTCCGCATGTCCTTTCTACCCAGTGATGGAGGTCACTTCAAGACCACAGTCGGGTGCACCGTTTCAGAGTCCATCAGGTGTCGACGGACACGCTTCGTGAGCGTATTGTGCGACCTCTTTCCGCAGCTCATAAGTGGTGCGCTCGGAGCTGGGTACCGCCACACGGGTGGTGCTGTTCACCGCTTGCGGCGGCGGTGGATCCCGTACCAGGTGGCCCCCGCGGTGGCGATGGCGCCGAGCCCGATCGCGGTCACCGCGACGGTCGTGCCGGACGGTGCGTGGAACCGGGAGCGCAGCGACACGGGCTTGGTGAACTCGAGGATCGGCCAGCCACGTTCGAGGGCGAGCGTGCGCAGTCCGCGGTCGGGGTTGACCACCGTCGGGTGACCGACGGCCTCCAGCATCGGCAGGTCGGTGACCGAGTCGGAGTAGGCGTGGCAGGCGGCGAGGTCGTAGCCGCGCTCGGCGGCGAACTCCTTGATGGCGCTGGCCTTGTTCTCGCCGTAGCAGTAGAACTCGATCTCGCCGGTGTAGCGGCCGTCGGCGGCGACCATGCGGGTGCCCATGCTGTAGGTCGCGCCGATCATCTCGGAGATGGGCGTGACGATCTCGTCGCCGGACGCGGACACGATCACCACGTCGCGGCCTTCCGCCTTGTGGTCGCCGATCAGCTCGGTGGCCTCGGCGTAGACGAGCGGATCCACGATGTCGTGCAGGGTTTCCTCCACGATCGAGCGAACCTGGGCCACGTCCCAGCCGGTGCAGAGCGCGGTGAGGTGGGCGCGGATGCGTTCGACCTGGTCGGCGTCCGCGCCGGAGGCGGCGAAGACGAACTGCGCGTAGGCCCCCTTGAGCACGGCGCGCCGGTTGATCAGACCGTTCCGGAAGAAGGGTCGGCTGAACGCGAGCGTGCTCGACTTGGCGATGACGGTTTTGTCCAGGTCGAAGAACGCGGCCGCCCGAGGATGGTCGTCGGGGGCCTCAACAGGCACTTCGCGGCGCTCGGTCACCTCGCCAGCATAGGAGCGCGGCGCGGTTTTGGATCGGCTTCCCGCCGGCAGGACATCCGACGTCTGCTGGGTTTGGTGGCGGTTCGAGCAAGTTGCAACCACGACGTCCAAGTGACGGGATACAGTGGTGGAGTCCGGCTTTTGCCGGATGGGTTCAGCTCGACCCCCCGGAGCTGAACCTTTGACGACCCCCGTCCCTCCCCCCTGGCGGGGGTCGTCCCTACTAGTCACATTTTCGGTCGGAAGACAAACGCGCGAGCATACCCGCGCCCACCGACATTCCTCCTTCTCGAAGCACCCGGCGACGTGAGTTGTCCACACCGCGTCGGGTTGTCCACATGTCGATCTTGAAGCGTTGTCCGGACCTTGGCGCCGGGCGATCGTGGCATTGCGGCAGGAGTCGCCGCGACCACGACCAGCTCAAGGGGGGCATGGTGGACCCGAACCGCCCGGTGGCCTTCGTCGAGGACGAGGACCTGCTCGACGACGTGCTCAAGCTGGCGGCTGCCGCCGGCTGCGACCTGGACTGCGTGCCCGATGCGGCGGCCGCGCGCCTGCGCTGGTCGACGGCGCCGTTGGTGCTGCTCGACGCGGCCGGCGCCGAACACTGCGACCAAGCGGGCCTCAACCGCCGCGACTCGGTCGTCCTCGTGGCCGCCGAGCCGGCGTCGAAGGGCCTGTGGGAGCGAGCGGTCGAGATCGGCGCCGAAAGAGTCATCGAGCTCCCCGGCGCCGAGGCGTGGCTGGTCAGCGCCCTGGCCGACGCGACAGAAGCTCCCGCACCCACAACAGGTCGGGCCCTGGCCGTACTGGGCGGCCGAGGCGGCGCGGGCGCGTCGGTCTTCGTGGCGGCCTTGGGTCTCACAGCGCTACGCACGGGCCAAAGCGCCCTCCTGATCGACTGCGATCCCTTGGGCGGCGGCCTCGATCTGGTGCTGGGCGCGGAGTCCGAACAAGGCCTCCGCTGGCCCGACATGCACCTACGCGCAGGCCGAGTGGCCGCCTCGAGCCTCCACGACGCGCTGCCGAGCAGAACCAGAGGCACGACAAGACTCACGGTGCTGTCGGGCGCCCGCAAAGGCCTGTCCCCCGCTCCCGACGCGGTAGCCGCGGTCCTGGAGGCGGGTCGCCGAGCAGGCGAGACCGTGGTCTGCGACCTACCAAGAGCCCTCGACCCAGCCGCCCAAGCCGCCCTCACCCGAGCGGACCTGACGGTAATAGTCGTCCCCGGCGAGGTAAGGGCCTGCGTCTCAGCCCGCCTACTGGCCGAACGCCTGAGGGACCTGGGAACCAGCCCCCACCTGGTGGTCCGCGGCCCCTGCCCGGGCGCCCTTCACCCGGACCAGGTCGCGAAGGCGGTAGACGCCCCCCTCCTCACAACGATGCGACCCGAACCAAACCTGTCCCAGTCCCTGGACAGAGGCGACTTCACCCCCCGCCCACGAGGCCCCTTGGCGACGGCAGCGAGAACAACTCTCACAGCCCTGGCCGCCCAACCCCTGAGGACCTCCCGCCCCCTGCGAGCAGCGTCATGACCACCAGGCCCACCAACACACCCACCCCCCGAGCCCGACGTGCGCCGCGAAGCCCAAGTCCGCGCCCGACACCCACACTCATCCGCGCGGACCGCGATCTCCGGTCCGTCCGCCCCACCCACTCAACCCACTCGACCGCCGCGCGCAGCCTCACGGCCACCACGGGCCTTGTCCGCCTGCCGATCACCGAGTCCGGGTTGGCACTCACGATGCGGCGGAACCTGTGCCCGGTCCCAACGTTCGCCGGGCCTGTCTCCCTGGACCGCGACCTCCGGTCTTTCCGCCCGGTCCATTCGACCGCCGCGCGCGCCCTCGCGGCGACTGGCCGATCTCATCGGCCCGTGACTCACCCTGGGTTGGCATTCACGATGCGGCGGAACTTGTGTCCGGTCCCAACGTTCGCCGGGCCTGTCTCCGCGGGCCGCGGCCTCCGGTCTTTCCGCGCGATTCATTCGACCGCCGCGCGCACCCTCGCGGCCGCAGGCCCTACCTACCTGCCCATTGCCCACCCCGAGCTGGCACCCACGGTCCGGAACCTCCGTCCGCGCCGAACGTCGGCGAAGCCCGCACCCGATGCCGCGGACCGAGCTCTCCGTTTCCTTCGCCCGTCTCACCCAGCCCACTCGAACCCCGCGAGTGGCCCGGCAACCACGCCGCCCCTGGCGCCCCGTCGCCACTCCACCGCCGCCAGCCGCATCGCCCAGATCCTGGGAGCTACGTCATGACCAGCCTGACGCCCTTCCCCATGCATCGCGTCCAACTCGGCCGCGCCCAACCCCCACGGCGATGCCCAGCCTCGGCAACCCCTTGCCCCACCTACCCGAACGCCCCCACAGCCTGCGAACCCTGCGCCGCCCAACGCGTCCCCACCGATCTGCGGGCCGCGTCATGAGCGCCGACAACCTCGTCGACCGGGTCCGCAGCCGGCTCGCCAGCAGTGGCACCGAGATCACCTCCGCGGTCGTCGCGCGGGCCGTCCGGGAGGAGGCCGGCGGCATCGTCGGCGACGCCGATGTCCTCCACGCCCTCCGCATCATGCGGCAGGAGTTCGTCGGCGCCGGGCCGCTCGACCCGCTGCTCCGCGCCGACGGCACCACCGACGTCCTCGTCACCGGGCCCGACCAGGTCTGGCTCGACGGCGCCGGCGGCCTGCGCCGCACCGACGTCACCTTCCCCGACGAGGACGCCGTCCGCCGCCTCGCCCAGCGCCTCGCGCTCGCCTGCGGCCGCCGGCTCGACGACGCCCAACCGTTCGTCGACGCCTGGCTACCGGTCGGCGCGCTCGGCCGCATCCGCCTGCATGCCGTCCTTCCACCCGTCGCCACCGACGGCACCTGCCTCTCGCTGCGCGTCCTCCGCCGGGCCGCCCATGACCTCGCCAACCTCCAACGACGAGGCACCTTCGACCAACGCACCCACCGCCTCCTCGAGGCCGTCGTCGACGCCCGGCTCGCGTTCGTCGTCACCGGCGGCACCGGCGCCGGCAAGACCTCACTGCTCAGCGCGCTGCTCGGCCGCGTCTCGCACCACGAGCGCATCGTCACCGTGGAGGACGCCGGCGAGCTCCAACCCGACCACCCCCAGTTCGTCCGGCTCATCGCCCGCCCGCCGAACGTCGAGGGTGCCGGCGAGGTCACCCTCGCCGACCTCGTCCGCCAGGGCCTGCGCATGCGGCCCGACCGCATCGTCGTCGGCGAGGTCCGCGGCGCCGAGGTCTGCGATTTGCTCACCGCACTCAACACCGGCCACGACGGCGGCGCCGGCACCGTCCACGCCAACTCCCCGGCCGAGCTCCCCGCCCGCATGGAAGCGCTAGCCGCGCTCGGCGGCCTTTCCCGCGACGCCCTGCACAGCCAGCTCGCCGCGGCCTTCCAGGTCGTCCTCCACATGCGCCGCCACCCCGACGGCACCCGCCGCCTCGACGAGGTCGGCGTCCTCGAGCGCACCGCCAACGGCGTGCACGTCATCCCCGCGTGGCCCCAGGACAAGGCGGTCCTCGGCGAGCTGTTCGAAGCCCGCGAGGTCGAGCCGCCATGGTGAGCCTGCTCTGCTGCGCGGTTGCCCTCATCACGTGGACCGGCGCCCCCGCCGCCACCAGGCTGCGCAACCTCAACCTCACCGGGACCCGCCGCCGGCCGAGGATCACCGCCCCGCGCCCCAGCTCGGTCACGCTCACCGCCGCGGCGGCCGTCACGGGCTGGCTCGTCGCCGGTGTCGGCGGCGCCCTCGCCGCGGCCCTCGCCACGGTCACCGTCTGGCGGCGCTGGCGAGCCAGGGGAGAGCTGAGCCGCTCCTTGTCCGCCATCGACGGCCTCACCGAGGCACTCCGCTCGCTCGTCGCCGGCCTGCGTGCCGGCGCCCATCCGGCCGAGGCCGCCGAAGCGGCAGCCGCGGACGCCCAGCCGCCGGCCGCCGCACCGATGCGGGCCATCGCCGCCGCGGCCCGGCTCGGCGGCGACATGCGCCGGGCCCTTGGCGGCACGCAAACGCTTGCCGCGGTCCTCGCAAGGGTCTCGAGAGCGTGGGCGCTCGCCCAGCGCCACGGGCTGCCACTCGCCGACGTCCTCGACGCGGTCAGCCGCGACCTCGACCAGCGGGTCCGCTTCGCCCGCCAGGTCCTCGCCCGCATGGCCGGCCCGCGCACCAGTGCCACCACCCTCGCCGTCCTGCCGACGGTCGGCATCGGACTCGGCGAGGCGATGGGCGCCCACCCGCTGCGGGTGCTCACCACGCCTGGCCTCGGCCAGCTGCTGCTCGTCGTCGGCGTCGCGCTGCTGTGCGCAGGTGTCAGCTGGTGCGGGCGGCTCACCGGTCAGGTGGTGCCGCGATGAACCCCAACAGCATCGCGCTGCTCCTGCTGGCCACAGCGGTCCTGCTCTGGTCCCGCGCCACGCTCCCCAAAGCGCGGCTCACCAGGCTCGACGGCACCCGGCGCACCTGGCCCAGCCCAGGCCCGAAGGCACTGCGCCTCGCCTTGTCCGCCTCGCTCGGCGCCCTGTCCGCCGTGGCGACGGGCCCGCCCAAGGGCCTGCTCGTCGGCGCACTGGTCGCGGCCGCCGCCTGGTGGCTGGCCCGCCGTTTCACTCGCGGCCAGACGGTCCCGCCCGATCCGCTCACGCTGGCCGCCACCTGGGACCTCCTCGCCGCCTGCCTCCGCGCCGGCCTCCCGGTCCCCACCGCGGTCACCGCCGTCGCCGACGACCTGCCGGCCGACGCCACCCGCGCCCTGCGCGCGACCGCCGACCTGCTGGCCATGGGCGCAGACCCGGTCGACGCCTGGGCGCCGGCGATGTCCTGCGTGCACACGGCCGCGCTCGCCCGCGGCGCCCGGCACACCGCGCGTTCCGGCACCGCGCTCGCGGACGTCGTCGGCACCCTCGCCACCACCGTCCGCGACACCGCGAGCGACGCCGCAGAGGCCAGGGCGCAGCGAGCCGGCGTGCTGATCGCCGCGCCGCTCGGACTGTGCTTCTTACCCGCGTTCGTCTGCCTCGGCATCGTGCCGATCGCCATCGGCCTGGCGAGCCACCTGTCGCTCTGACCCCGAGAGAGATAGCCGACCTAGATAAGGAGAAGACCGAATGTTCCCCCACCCGACTCCGCTCCCGTTCCACCCACGCCGGGACTTCCTGCTCGGCGACGACGGGCTCACCACCGTCGAGTACTGCGTTGGCCTGGTGGCCGCGGCCGCCTTCGCGATGGTGTTGTTCGCCATCGTCACCGGCGCGGACGTGGCCGCCGGCGTGACAGCGATCGTCCAGCGAGCCCTCGCGGTGGACATCTGATGCCCCCGACCAGGCGCGGCCGCCGAAAACCCGACCGGGACGGGGGTGCGGTCACCGTCGAGGCGGCCATCGCGCTCGCCGGTTTCGTGGCGGTGCTCGCGCTGGCGCTGGGTGCCATCTCGGCGGCCATCGACCAGCTCAGATGCATCGACGCGGCCCGAGAGGCGGCCCGCCTGGTCGCGCGGGGCGAACCCGACCGCGCCCGGGCGGTGGCCACGGAGATCGCCCCGCGCAACGCGGCGGTGGCCATCACCGTGGAGGACGACACCATCCAGGTCGACGTCCGGGCCGCTCCGGTCAACGGCCTGCTGCCCGGCCTCCAGCTCCACGGTCAGGCCTACGCCATCAGTGAGCCCACCCAGGACGACTCATGACCCGACCAGGTGTTGCCAGGGTGGCAACGCTGCCCCGACCGCCGAACGGCCGAGACCGGGACCGGGGCGTGGCCACGATCTGGGCGGCCGGCGCCATCGCGGCCATCCTCGTGCTCACGATGCTCGTCGTGTCGATCGGCGCGGCCGCCGCCACCCGGCACCGGGCCGAGAGTGCGGCCGACCTCGCCGCCCTCGCGGCCGCCGGCGCGGCCGTCGAGGGGGAGCGGGTGGCATGCGAGAAGGCCCGCTGGGTCAGCGACCGCATGGGGGTCGAGCTACGTAGCTGTCGGCTCGACGGATGGGACGCGCGAATAGAGGTCGTCGCGGTGCCGTCCGGCGTGCTGAGCGGTTTCGGCCCGGCAAAAGCCCGGGCCAGGGCCGGGCCCGTTGAACAGCACGTCAACGGAGGGCGAACGGTCGTCCGCACACGGTAAACGGCGTTTCCCGGTGTGGGGGGCCGCCGATGACCGGCAAATCGAGCTTCAGTCGTGCCTATCCCGTTATTCGTTCACCGTGCCACAACGACCAGTTGTCGACTGCAAGTTTCGTCCGGCAGCCGTCGTGCCGTTACATGAGACGCAGGGCACCTCGCGGAAAGCGGGTGCCCGAGGTACAAGGAGGCAAGCACCCGACATGTTGGAAATGGATTGGTCGGATAGTTGGCGCAGGGCGTTCCGCGTCGAACTGCGCGCTACGGCCATCGGCCTCGCGTGGCGCGGTTGGCCGGTGTTGCCGGGCACCTATCCGGCGGGCTCGCACTGGGCGGGCCGCGAGGGCATCGAGCAGACCGGCCCGCATCCCGTGCACCAGGACTGGCAGGAGCGCATCGGCACCAAGCCGGAGCAGGTCGCCACCTGGTGGAGCGGCCGGCCGTACAGCGTTCTGCTCGCCACCGGCGTCACCCTGGACGCCATCGAGGTTCCCGGGCACCTGGGCCGCGGCGCCGCACGGGTCCTGCGCACCGTGGGCCTGCCGGTGCCGATCATCGCGACACCGGACGACCGCTGGACCTTCCTGGTCCACACCGGACAGAAGCTGGCCCGCCCGCTCGCCGAGCAGGGTGAGGTCGTTCTCCACGCCGAGGGCGGCTACGTCGCCCTCCCGCCGACCCCGCTGCAGCACGGCGTCGTCCACTGGCGGGTTCGCCCGGAGGTCTGCGGTTGGCAGATGCCCCAGTCGAACACCGTGCAGGACGCACTGATCGACGCGCTCGCCACCGAGGCGAGTTACTCGCGGTCCACCGGCCTCGCCGCCGCGAACTGACACGCCAAGGGATGAGTGGGATGCGCTCAGCGGTACCCGTGCAGCAAGCCTCGTCGGGAGCACCCTCCCGGCCCGCCCGCGGTGGGCGTTCCGCAGAAATGCCGCTCCACCGCACCCAACCCGTCCCGCTGTTCGGCGCCGCTCCCGCAACCAGGCGGCCGAACTTGGGACGGGCAGCATGCCGGGCGCTCGCTGGAGGAGACGATCTCCCGCGGCGCGGCCAGCATCGGAACATCGGCGAGAACCTGGCCCCAGGGATGGCCGTCGCACGAGGAGGGCTCCGCCTCCCCGTAACCCTCACGAGCGACGGACACCCAGCCGATGCCCGAACACTGACCGCGCGTCGACCCGAGCGGTAGCAGACCGCTCCTCGCGCGCCTGGCGTTACGCGACGCGCCGGGGCTGCCGGATCTCCGGCCCCCGGCGCGTTGCCCTTTCCATCCAGAGAGCGAAGGTTCGTCAGCAGCGGATCGCCAGAATCGATGCGCTCGCCGTTACGGCACCCGACTCACCCATCACCAACCCGGCACAACGAGTTGACGCCCGCACGGGTGCTCGCACTCGAGCGAAACCGGCGACACTCCTCAGTGGAGCGCTCGGTGCCGGACACAGCGGTCAGGCGGCGGGGCTTTCGCCCTTGCGTGCGGTGAGGGCGCCGAGGACCGCGTCCAGGACGGAGACCGCGGCGGGCTTGTTCAGGGGCTCGTTCCCGTTGCCGCACTTGGGGGACTGAACGCACGACGGGCACCCGGCCGGGCACTCGCAGGCCGCGATCGCGTCCCGGGTCGCCGTGAGCCAGGGGACGAGGGCCGCGTGGCCGCGGTCGGCGAAGCCCGCGCCACCCGGGTGGCCGTCGTGGACGAAGACGGTGGCCTCGCCGGTGTCCTGATGCAGGGCCGTGGACACGCCGCCGATGTCCCAGCGGTCGCACGTCGCGAAGAGGGGGAGCAGGCCGATCGCCGCGTGTTCGGCCGCGTGCAGGGCGCCGGGGACGTCCCGGTGCGCCACGCCGGCCTCCGCCAGCAGGGGCTCGCTGAGGGTGTACCAGACGGCCCGCGTGTGCAGCGTCTGCTCGGGCAGGTCCAGCGGGATCTGGTCGAGCACCTGCCCGGACGGCAACCGGCGGAGGTAGCCGACCACATGCGCCGTGACCGCGACCTCGCCCAGGTTCACCGTGACCGCACCCCCGAAGGACCGGCTCTCCACAGTGGACAGAATCGAGATATCGACCTGCTCGCGCGGGGTGGTGGACCACTCCGGGTCCTCGCGGTGGACCATGGCCAGACCGGACTCCAGGTCGAGATCGTCGACCACATAGGACGTCCCCTGGTGCAGGTACACCGCACCCGGATGGACCGTGGCGCACGCCGAACCGGGGTTGACCGTGCCCAGCATCCGGCCGGAGTCGGTCTCGACGACCGCGATCTGCTCGCCGCCCGAGCCCCGGATGTCCACCGCGGAGTGCGGCCGCTCGCGGGAGGTCCAGAACCAGCCGGTGGGCCGGCGGCGCAGCACGCCGTCGGCCACCAGGTCGTCGACCACCCTCCGGGCCACTGCGCCGCCGAACGCCGACAGGCATGCGTCGGTGAGCGGCAGCTCCGTGGCCGCGCACGCGAGCTGGGGGGCGAGGACGTAGGGGTTGGAGGGGTCGATGACGGTGGCCTCGATGGGCTTGTCCAGCATGGCCGCCGGGTGGTGCACGAGATAGGTGTCGAGCGGGTTGTCCTGCGCCACGAACACGACCAGCGCGCTGTCACCCGCCCGCCCGGCGCGCCCGGCCTGCTGCCAGAACGACGCCAGCGTGCCCGGGTATCCGGCCACGACCACGGCGTCCAGGCCCGCGATGTCGACGCCGAGCTCGAGCGCGTTGGTGCTCGCGACGCCGAGGAGCGAGCCGTCGGCGAGCGACTTCTCCAATGCGCGCCGCTCCTCCGGCAGGAACCCCGCCCGGTACGCGGCCACCCGGGCGGGCAGTGAAGAGTCCACTTCGGACAGTGCGTGCCGGGCCGACAGCGCGGTGAGCTCGGCGCCGCGGCGCGACCGGACGAACGCCAGCGTCCGTGCGCCCTCCACGACGAGATCGGTGAGGATCCGCGCGGTCTCGGCCCCGGCCGACCGCCGGACCGGCGCGCCGTTCTCGCCGGCCAGCTCCTCGAGCAGCGGCGGCTCCCACAGCGCCACCGTCCGCGCGCCCTGCGGCGACCGGTCCGCCGTGACCGCGACGCAGGGGACCCCGGACAGCAGCGTGGCCGACGCCTCCGGGGCCGACACCGTGGCCGACGCGAGCACGAACACCGGGTCCGACCCGTACCGCTGCGCCACCCGCCGCAGCCGCCGCAGCAGCAGCGCCACGTGCGAGCCGAACACCCCGCGGTACCCGTGGCACTCGTCGACGACCACATAGGACAGCCGGCGGAAGAAGTGCGCCCACTTGGCGTGCGTGGGCAGGATCCCGCGGTGGAGCATGTCCGGGTTGGTGAACACCCACCGCGAGTGCGCCCGCACCCAGTCGCGCTCCGGCAGCGGCGTGTCGCCGTCGAAGCTCGCCGCGCGCACCTCGGGCACGGCGAGTGCGGCGACGGACCGCAGCTGGTCGGCGCCCAACGCCTTGGTGGGGGACAGGTACAGGGCGGTGGCGCGCGGGTTGGCGGCCAGCGCGGTGAGCACCGGCACCTGGTAGGCGAGCGACTTGCCCGACGCCGTGCCCGTGGCGATGACGACATGCCGGCCCTCGCGGGCGTGCGTGGCGGCCTCGACCTGATGCGCCCACGGCGAGGACACCCCGCACTCCGCGAACGCGGCACGCAGGCCGGCGGACACCCAGTCGGGCCACGGCACCGACGTCTCCGGGCGCTCCGGCAACTCGCGCACGTGCCGCAGCGGGCTCTCACCCCTCGGCACGCCGGCGAGCACCCTGTCGAGCAGCCGACGGCCACGCTGTGCACCTGCCTGCGTACCCACGAACCGAGCTTCGCACATGGCACCGACAACCCCGCGACGCCGGGTCGGGGCCGTCGAAGCGAACCGACTGGATCGATACTCTTAATCGATCATGCGCGCAGCCTGCGACGTTGCCGAAATCGCAGTTGGCGGGATGCCTCGCGGAGCGCGGAAGTCCAACCAATAGACTCCGCCGACGTCCCATCAACACCTGGTGGCGCACCCGTCCCGATCAGGGACGATGCCGTGGCCCAGTACCGGCGCCCGGTGTCCGCGCCCATATCAGGCAGAAGTACCTGGAGGACCGATGTCCTGGCAGTACCTAGCGGAAGGCCCGCCGCTGACCGGCGGTGACCGCGGCGTCGTCGTCGTGGTGGCCGTGATCGCTCTCGCTGCCCTCGCCGTTGGCTACGTGCTGCTCAAGGAGGTGCTGGCCGCTGGCCAGGGCACCTCGAAGATGCAGGAGATCGCCAAGGCAGTGCAGGAGGGCGCGGGGGCATACCTGAAGCGGCAGCGCAACACGCTGCTCGTCTTCGGTGTGATCGTATTCGTCCTGCTCTTCTTCCTACCCGCCAACGGCTGGGGTGAGCGGATCGGCCGCTCGCTGTTCTTCGTGGTCGGCGCGGTGTTCTCGTTCTCCATCGGCTATCTCGGCATGTGGCTGGCCACCCAGGCCAACCTCCGCGTCGCCGCCGCGGCCCGCGAGCAGGGGGGCCGCGAGGTCGCCATGCGGGTCGCGTTCCGCACCGGTGGCGTGGTCGGCATGTCGACCGTGGGCCTGGGCCTGTTCGGTGCCGCGCTCGTCGTCCTGGTCTACGCCGGGGACGCACCCAAGGTGCTCGAGGGCTTCGGCTTCGGCGCCGCGCTGATCGCGATGTTCATGCGGGTCGGCGGCGGCATCTTCACCAAGGCCGCCGACGTCGGCGCGGACCTGGTCGGCAAGGTCGAGCAGGGCATCCCCGAGGACGACCCGCGCAACGCCGCCACCATCGCCGACAACGTCGGCGACAACGTGGGTGACTGCGCCGGCATGGCCGCCGACCTCTTCGAGTCCTACGCCGTGACCCTGGTCGCCGCGCTGATCCTCGGCTCCACGGCGTTCGGTTCGCAGGGCCTGCTGTTCCCGCTCATCGTGCCGGCGCTCGGCGTCATCACCGCGGTCATCGGCGTCTACATCACCCGTGCCAAGGTCGGCGAGAGCGGCCTGACCGCGATCAACCGGTCGTTCTACATCTCCGCGCTGATCTCGGCGCTGCTGTGCACCGTCGCCGCGTTCGTGTTCCTGCCGACCTCGTTCTCCGAGCTCACCGGCTCCACGAACGCCAGCGAGGGCGGCAGCCCGGCCCTCATCGCGGCCGTCGCGGTGATCATCGGCATCGTGCTCGCGGGCGTCATCCTGTGGCTCACCGGCTACTTCACCGGCACGGACTACAAGCCGGTCAAGGACGTCGGCAAGAGCTCGCTCACCGGTGCCGCCACGGTGATCCTGTCCGGCATCTCGGTCGGCTTCGAGTCCGCCGTCTACACCGCGCTGGTCATCGGCGCCTCCGTGTACGGCGCGTTCCTGCTGTCCGGCTCGCTGTTCGTGTCGCTGTTCGCGGTGGCGCTGGCCGGCTGTGGTCTGCTCACCACCGTCGGCGTCATCGTCGCGATGGACACCTTCGGCCCGGTCTCGGACAACGCGCAGGGCATCGCCGAGATGTCCGGCGACGTCGAGGGCGAGGGCGCGCAGATCCTCACCGAGCTCGACGCGGTCGGCAACACCACCAAGGCGATCACCAAGGGCATCGCGATCGCGACGGCGGTGCTGGCCGCGACAGCGCTGTTCGGCTCGTACCTGACAGCCATCCAGGACGCGGTCGCGAAGGTCGGCTCGTCGCTCAACGCGCTACCGAGCTCGTTCTCCTTCGAGGTGTTCAGCCCGAACGTGCTCGTCGGCATCGGCATCGGCGCCGCGGTCGTGTTCATGTTCTCCGGGCTCGCGGTCAACGCCGTGTCCCGGGCCGCGGGCGCGGTCGTCTACGAGGTGCGCCGCCAGTTCCACGAGAACCCCGGCATCATGGACGGCACGGTCCGCCCGGAGTACGGCCGCGTCGTGGACATCTGCACCCGCGACTCACTGCGGGAGCTCGCCACCCCGGGCCTGCTCGCGGTGCTCGCGCCGATCGCGGTCGGCTTCGGTCTCGGCACCGGCCCGCTGGCCGGCTACCTGGCCGGCGCCATCGCCACCGGCACGCTGATGGCGGTCTTCCTGGCCAACTCCGGTGGCGCGTGGGACAACGCCAAGAAGCTGGTCGAGGACGGCAACCACGGCGGCAAGGGCTCCGATGCCCACGCGGCCACGGTCATCGGCGACACCGTGGGCGACCCGTTCAAGGACACCGCCGGCCCGGCGATCAACCCGCTGATCAAGGTGATGAACCTGGTCTCGCTGCTGATCGCGCCCGCCGTCGTGACCTTCTCGATCGGCGCCGACGCCAACACCGGCCTGCGGATCACCATCGCCGTCGTGGCGCTGGTGCTCATCGTGGCCGCCGTGTTCGTGTCCAAGCGGCGCGGCACCGCGATCGCCGACGACCCGTCCGACACGGCGGGCCCGGCGGACGCGACCGCCCCGGAGAAGCCGGTCACCAACGGCGTCTCCTGATCGAGGCGAAATCCCGGACGGGCCCGCCACGCCACCGCGCGTGGTGGGCCCGTCCGATTCCGTCATGATCCACCGGTTCCCAAGGATCGAACTGGTGTTCTATCCTTTGCCAGGTGGCGCAGTTGTCGTTCTACTCCGCCGAGGCGAACCCGCCGGCCCGGGGCGACCTCGTCGGGCTGCTGTGCGGCCCTTCCCAGCTCGTGAGCTTCGGCGGGGTCACCGCGCGGCTCTCCGTGCCCGTCCCCGAGACCTGGCGCGGCCGGGAGCTCAAGAAGGCACTCGCCGAGCGTGGCGTCGACGCCACCCTCTACGCCTGCGAGGACGGCCTCCTGGTGCGCACCGCGTTCCGCCGTGACCTCAGCGGTCTCGCGGCCGTGTGGACGAGCGCGGAGGCCAAGGCGTGCCCGGCAGGGCTCGTCCTCGCCGGCGCCGCGTTGCGACTCTGGGTACTCGCCGCCGGTTTCTGGATCGACGGAAGTTACTTTCTCCGGCTCGACCCGCGGGCTGTCGACACGCACGAGCCACTGAATTCCGCGGTCGCCCGCTGCGGGCTGCCCTCGGTCGTCTACGCTCCTGAGGACGGGGGGCTTGGCCTGCGAATATCCGGCCGACGGCGGCTCGCGCGGCTCGCCGAACTGGTCGGCCGGCCACCATCTGTGGCCGCCGAATCGCACTGGCCGGCGGTATCCGGTGTGCGGCAGCCGGCGTGAGCGTGCTACCCAGGTAATAGGGGCATACCGCCGCCGCAAAGTGTGCTGCCAAGCACCTGGGGGTAGGTATCACGGTGAGCAACGTGCACACTGTCGAGCTGAGAGTGAGCTTGACAAGAGAGCGGGACAAGCGTGGCAGGGACTACCAAGTCGACGAGAAGCGGCGGGACGAACGGGTCGGAGCCGCGGCGGCTGGTGATTGTCGAGTCACCGGCCAAGGCGCGCAAGATCGCCTCGTACCTCGGCCGGAACTTCGTCGTGGAGTCCTCCCGTGGGCACATCCGGGACCTCCCCCGCAAGGCGGCCGAGGTGCCCGCCAAGTACAAGGGCGAGTCCTGGTCCAACCTCGGCGTCAACGTCGACAACGACTTCGAGCCGATCTACATCGTCACGCCCGACAAGAAGTCCACGGTCACCGAGCTCAAGGAAGCGCTCAAGACCGTCGACGAGCTCTACCTCGCGACGGACGGTGACCGCGAGGGCGAGGCCATCGCGTGGCACCTGCTCGAGGCGCTCAAGCCCAAGGTGCCGGTGAGCCGGATGGTGTTCCACGAGATCACCGAGTCGGCGATCCGCGCCGCAGCGCAGAACACCCGCCCGCTGGACCAGGACCTCGTCGACGCCCAGGAGACCCGGCGCATCCTCGACCGCCTCTACGGCTACGAGGTCAGCCCGGTCCTGTGGAAGAAGATCACCCGGGGCCTGTCCGCGGGCCGCGTGCAGTCCGTGGCCACCCGCATCGTCGTCGACCGCGAGCGCGAGCGGATGAAGTTCGTCCCGGCCTCGTACTGGGACATCTCCGCCAAGCTCGACGCAGGCGCCGAGGCCGAGCCACGCAACTTCGGCGCGCGTCTCCTGTCGGTCGACGGCACCCGCCTGGCCACCGGCCGCGACTTCAACCAGGACGGCCGGCTCAAGTCCGAGTCCACCGTCCTGCGCCTCGACGAGGCCGAGGCCCGGCGCCTGGCAGGGGCGCTCACCGGCGCCGCGCTGACGGTCTCCAGCGTCGAGGAGAAGCCCTACACCCGCCGGCCGTACGCGCCGTTCATGACCTCCACGCTCCAGCAGGAGGCCGGCCGCAAGCTCCGCTTCTCGGCCGAGCGGGCGATGCGCATCGCCCAGCGGCTGTACGAGAACGGCTACATCACCTACATGCGTACCGACTCCACGACGCTGTCCGAGACGGCGATCGCGGCGGCCCGGACGCAGGCCCGTGAGCTGTACGGCGACGCCTACGTCTCCCCGCAGCCGCGCCAGTACACCCGCAAGGTCAAGAACGCCCAGGAGGCGCACGAGGCCATCCGCCCGGCCGGCGAGGAGTTCCGCACCCCCGGCCAGGTCGCCGGCGAGCTCGAGTCCGACGAGTTCCGCCTCTACGAGCTCATCTGGCAGCGCACGGTCGCCTCGCAGATGGCCGACGCCCGCGGCACCACGATGAGCGTGCGGATCACCGGCACCGCGGCCAGCGGCGAGGAGTGCACGTTCGCCGCGTCGGGCCGCACCATCACCTTCGCCGGCTTCCTGCGCGCCTACGTCGAGGCCGTCGACTCCGAGGAGGGCGGCGAGGCCGACGACGCCGAGCGCCGGCTGCCGCAGCTCACCAAGGGCCAGGGCGTCACCGCCACCGAGCTCGACCCCGACGGCCACACCACCAGCCCACGGCCGCGCTACACCGAGGCGAGCCTGGTGAAGACGCTGGAGGAGCTGGGCATCGGCCGCCCGTCCACCTACGCGTCGATCATCAACACCATCCAGGACCGCGGCTACGTGTGGAAAAAGGGCTCCGCGCTCGTGCCGTCCTGGATCGCGTTCTCCGTGGTGGGTCTGCTCGAGCGGCACTTCGGCCGGCTCGTGGACTACGACTTCACCGCCGCCATGGAGGACGAGCTGGACCGCATCGCGGCCGGCGAGCAGCAGCGCACCCAGTGGCTCACTGGGTTCTACTTCGGCGGCGACATCGGCGCCGTGGGCTCGGTGGGCCGCTCCGGCGGGCTCAAGAAGCTCGTCGGGTCCGGGGTCGACACCATCGACGCGCGCGAGATCAACTCGATCCCGCTGTTCAACGACGGCACCGGGCGCCCCGTCGTGGTCCGGGTCGGCCGGTACGGCCCCTACCTCGAGCGCGACGGCGAGAACGGCGAGCCGCAGCGCGCCAACCTGCCCGAGGACCTGCCGCCGGACGAGCTCACCGTCGAGCTCGCCGAGAAGCTGTTCGCCACCCCGGTCGAGGGCCGCACGCTCGGCACCGACCCGGTCACCGGCCACGAGATCGTGGCCAAGGAGGGCCGCTTCGGGCCCTACGTCACCGAGGTCCTGCCGGAGTCCGACGACGAGGGCACGAGCAAGGCCAAGAAGCCCAAGCCGCGCAGCGGCTCGCTGTTCAAGTCGATGTCCATCGAGGACGTCTCGCTCGACGACGCGCTCAAGCTGCTCTCGCTGCCCCGGGTGGTCGGCAACGACCCCACCAGCGGCGAGGAGATCACCGCGCAGAACGGCCGCTACGGCCCGTACCTGAAGAAGGGCACCGACTCCCGGTCGCTGGCCAACGAGGAGGACCTCTTCACGGTCACCCTCGACGACGCGCTCAAGCTCTACGCCGAGCCCAAGCGCCGGGGCCGGCAGGCCGCCGCGTCCGCGCCGTCGCTCAAGGAGCTCGGCAACGACCCGGTGTCGGGCAAGCCGATGGTGGTCAAGGACGGCCGGTTCGGCCCGTATGTCACCGACGGCGAGTTCAACGCGTCGCTGCGCAAGTCCGACAGCGTCGAGACGCTCACCGACGAGCGGGCGGCCGAGCTGCTGGCGGAGAAGCGCGCGAAGGGCCCGGCGCCCAAGCGCACGACCACCACCCGCCGCAAGGCCCCGGCCAAGGCGGGCGGCAAGGCACCCGCGAAGAGGTCCACGGCCAAGACCAAGTCCTGAGCGCGCTACGGTCCTCCCCATGCAGGGGGAGGACCACGTCGCGCGGTACGCGGCGGCCGTTCGCGCGGAGCGGACCGAGCCGCCCCACCGGACGCCCGAGATCGACCGGCGCGCGGTCGAGGCGTGGTTCCGGCGCCGCGGCCTGCCGCTGGTGGTGCGGCGCGACCTGCGTGGCTCCGCGCTCCTGCAGCGGGCCACTCCCGCGCTGATCTTCCTGCTGGTCAACGACCCGCTGGCCTCGCTGCTCACCAGGCTGCTCAGCGTGCCGCCGAAGGAGTTCGAGCGGCAGGTGAGCAACCCCGCCTACGTGTTCCTCCTGTTCGCGATCACCATCGCCGCGCTGGTCGCGCCGTTCGTGGCCGGCTGGCTCGTGGGGCGGTGGATGCGGACGATGAGCCGCAACGCCCGGTTCCTGCTGGCCGGCACGGTGCTCGTGCTGACGACGGTGGTGCTGCCGGTGGTCGAGTGGGCGACGGGCCTGCGGTCGCCGCTGTGGCTCGACCTCACGATCAACATCAGCGGCACGCTGCTCATCCTCTTCGCCGTCTACGTCGGCGCCGGGTCGATCCTCAGCTGGGGCCTGCGCAACGCGCTGTACCAGCTCGGCGCCGTCGGCACGATGGCCACCCGGGCGCTGCCGCTGCTGGTGCTCGTCGTGCTGTTCGCGTTCTTCTCCACCGAGATGTGGCAGATCGCCGAGGCCCTCCCGCGCTGGCGGCTGTGGCTCGTCGTCGGCCTCCTCGCCGCGCTCGCGGTGCTGTTCATGGCCGCGATGCTCGGCGAGGAGCTGCGCACGATGGCCGACCGGGCCAGCACCGGCCGGGTGCCCGACCTCGCCGAGCAGCTGCGCGGCACGCCGCTGGAGGGCCTGGCCGGCAGAGCTGAGACAGGCGACGAGCCGGCCCTGCCGCAGCCGCTGTCGCGGGCCGAGCGGGCCAACGTCACGCTGGTGCTGTTCGTGGCCCAGGCACTGCAGATCGCCGTGCTGGCCGCGCTCGTGTTCTGCCTGTTCGTCGGGCTTGGCGCGCTGGCGGTGGACAAGTCGGTCGTGGCCACGTGGCTCGGGCCGGACAAGTTCTTCGACCGGGGAACGCTTTTCGGCCTGCAGCTGCCGGTCCCGAAGGCCCTGGTCCAGGTCTCGATTTTCCTCGCCGTGTTCTCCGGGCTGTACTTCACCGCGTCGGCCGCCACCGACCCGCACTACCGCAAGGCGTTCTTCGATCCACTGATCGCCGACGTTCGAGTCAGCCTCGCGGTTCGCCAGGTCTATCTCGCTCGGCGGGCCGCAGAGGCCTAACCTGGTACACGGAGTGACGTCCAGGTAGCTCAGGGAGTTTGCGCATGACGAACGACGGCACCCAGGACCCCGGTCCGCCTCCGGTTCTGGCCGACCCGCTCGCCGGCCTCGTGACCGGCGACCGCTACGAGGCGGAGCCGCTGCGGGTGCGGGTGGTCGAGCCGCCGAAGCCGGACATCTCCGCGGTACGCGAGGCCATGGCCGGCATGCTCGACGACGACTCCGAGCTCAACCTCGACGCGATGGTGCCGTGGCCGGACTCGTCGGCGGACCGGGAGACCGAGCGGCCCGGCCCGCCCGCCGGCGAGATCCCCGCGCAGGCCCCGCCGCCGGCCGCCGAGCCGGCACCCACCCCGCCGGTGGGCATTCCCGTGGCGAAGGTGCCGGTCACCCGGGTGCCCACGCAGGTGCAGGTCACCCGCGTCACGCCGCCGGCGGGCATCCCGGCGCAGCGGTCCGGCCCGCCGCGCGCCATCATGCCGGCCCGGGTGCTGCCGGCCGCGGGCCTGGCGGAGCGGACCCGCCGCATCCGGGTGCCGCGCGGGCTCGCGCGCCGGCGGCTCAAGCCGGTGCCGGGACCGAGGGACAGGTCCTCCGCCGCGGGTGTCGCGCTCATCATGTTGTTGCTCCTGGTGATCGCCGTGATCGCGATCGTGTTCGTCGCGAGCTTCATCGACACGATCTCCTCGATATTCGGCTGACCGGCGCGTACCCGGGCGTACGGTGCGCCCGGTCACCTACTACCGTTCGATCATCCGGACGTGCTCGTGACCCGGCTACGCTGGTTTCGCGGGCTGCGTGGAGATGGGGTGGCGGGTATCAGCGGGGGCGCTAGTACAGATCGACGCGGCGGCGCCGGGGTGCCGACCGAGTCGAACGCGTCCATCACCCACCGCGTGCGCAGCGTGCTGGCCATCCGCGGTTTCCGCCGGTTGTGGGGCGTCACTTACCTGTGCAGCATCGGCGACTGGCTGTCGCTGCTCGCGTTGACCGGTCTCGTCACCAAGCTCACCGAGGGCTACCAGGCGCAGAGCTTCGCCTTTGCCGGCGTCGTCCTCACCCAGCTGCTGCCCGGCCTGCTGTTCGCGCCGCTCGGCGGGGTGCTCGCGGACCGCTTCGACCGCCGCAAGATCATGGTGATCTGCGACGTGCTGCGCTGCGCGTTGTTCATCTCCATCGCCGTCGTCGGCTCCACGGTGTGGCTGTTCATCGGTAACTTCCTCATCGGCTGCTGCGCGATGATGTGGATCCCGTCCAAGGACGCGGCCGTGCCCAACCTGCTGCGCCGCCCGGACCAGGTCGAGACCGCGAGCCAGCTCGGCATGGTCATGACCTACGGCATCGCGGTCATCAGCGGCGCCGGCCTGTACGCGGCCATCACCGGCATCACCACCAACCTCAACGTGCAGCCCGACCCCGGCGGGCTCGGCATCGCCAAGATCATCCTGATGATCAACGGCCTGCTCTACCTGGCCAGCGCCATCATCGTGGCCACCCGGATCCCCGAGCTGTCCCGCCGTGACACGGCGCCCGCGGTCCGCGGCGTGGGCAAGGAGGACAAGCTCGGCTTCGTCGCGATGGCCCGCGACGCCGCCCAGTTCGTCCGCAGCACCCCGCTCGTGCGCGGGCTCCTCGTCGGCATGATCGGCGCGTTCGCCGCCGCGGGCGCGCTGATCGGCTCGGCCAAGCTCTACGCCAACAGCCTCCGCGGTGGCGAGTCCACGTTCGGCCTGCTGTTCGTCGCGATGTTCATCGGCCTCGCGGCCGGCATGGCCGGCGCGCCCAAGCTCGCCCGGCGGCTGCCGCACAACCGGCTGTTTGGCATCGCGATCGTGCTCGCCGGCGCCGTGCTGTGCCTGGTCGCGCTGTCGCCGCACCTGGCCGTCTCGCTGATCACCGTGATGATGGTCGGCGCCTGCGCGGGCGCGGCGTTCCTCACCGGTGTCACGATCATCGGCACGCAGATCGAGGACGCCATCCGCGGCCGGATCAACGCGATCTACCAGTCGCTGATGAAGATCATCCTCGCTGCCGCGATGGCGCTCACGCCGCTGCTGGTCGGCCTGGTGCAGCCGCGCAACGTCATCGTGTGGGGCCGGCCGATGACCATCGACGGCACCCGCCCGGTCCTGCTGGCGGCCGGGCTGCTGGCCGCGCTCGTCGGCGTCATCGCCTACCGGCAGATGGACGACCGGCGCAGCGAGCCGATCCTCGCCGACCTGCTGGCCGCCATCCGCCGCAAGCCGCGGCGGTCGACGGGCCTGCTGATCGCGATGGAGGGCGACACCGTCGACGACACCGCGATGCAGGCGAACCTCCTCGCGGACTGGCTGCGCAGGCCGGGCACCAAGGAGGTGCTGCTGGCCAACGACCCCGCGCTGGACGACGAGCGGCTGCAGGCGGTGCTGTCCGGCGCCCAGCTGGCGGGCGCGCGGGCCCAGGCGCTCGTGGCCGCCGCGGTGCGGGCCGACATCGTGGAGCGGCAGATCCGGCCGGCGCTCGAGCGCGGCGCCCTGGTCGTGATGGAGCGGTTCGTCGACAGCCCGCTGGCGCACCTGTCGGTGGCGGCGGGCCTGGACCCGGCCGAGCTCGAGGGCCTGGCCGACTGGGCCACCGCGCGGCTGCGGCCGGACGTGACGATCCTGCTGGACCGCAACCCGAGCACCCTGCAGGAGACGCGCAGCCGGTCCACCGAGCATCATTGGCACGTGCAGCGGGTCCTCACGGAGATGGCGTCGGCCGACCCCGACCGCTACGTCGTGGTCGACGCGGACGGCACGCCCCAGCAGGTGGCCGTGCGGGTGCGGGTCGCGGTGCAGACCGCGCTGGCCGGCCGGCGGCTGGCGAGCCTTGTGCCGAGCGACAGCCTGGCCCCGGTGCCGGTGGTCACCTCGGCGAACTCGGCGCAGAAGGTCGAGAGCACGTGAGTGTCGGCGTGACGGAGCGGGTGATGGGCACAGTCTGGTCCCAGGTCGTCGGGCAGCCCGAGGCCGTCGCGGTGCTCACCGCGTCGGCGGCGGTTGCCGCGTCGATGGTCGACGGCACCTTCTCCGGCTCGGCCTCGGCGGTGCCGCACGCGTGGCTGTTCACCGGCCCGCCCGGCTCGGGCCGCTCGGTGGCGGCGCGGGCGTTCGCGGCGGCGTTGCAGTGCGAGAAGGGCGTCGGCTGTGGCGAGTGCCCCGGCTGCCGCACGTCGATGGCCGGCACGCACGCGGATGTGCGCGTGGTCGTGCCGGAGGGCCTGTCGATCTCCGTGGCCGAGATGCGCGCGCTGGTCCAGATCTCCGCGCGCCGGCCCACCGGCGCCCGCTGGCAGGTCGTGATCATCACCGACGCCGACCGGCTCACCGAGGGCGCGGCGAACGCGTTGCTGAAGTCGGTGGAGGAGCCGCCCGAGCGGACGGTGTTCCTGCTGTGCGCCCCGTCCGACCACCCCGACGACGTCCCCGTGACCATCCGGTCCAGGTGCCGCCATCTCGGCCTGCGCACCCCGGCGGCGTCGGCGATCGCCGAGGTCCTCAGCACCCGGGACGGCATCTCGGCCGACATCGCCCAGTGGGCCGCGTCGGTGTGCGGCGGCCACGTGGGCCGGGCCCGGCGGCTGGCCACGGACGAGGCGGCACGCAACCGTCGCGAGTCGGTCCTGCGGATCCCGCTGAGCTTGCACCGCCTGTCGGATGTGTTCACCTGCGCCGACGACCTGGTGCGCTCCGCCGAGGCCGACGCCACCGAGGTGAGCGGCACCCGCGACGAGGCCGAGAAGGACGCGCTGAAGACCGCGATGGGCCACGGCGGCACCGGCAAGGGCACGGCCTCCGCGACCCGAGGCAGCGCCGCGGCGATCAAGGAGCTCGAGCGCCGCCAGAAGAGCCGAGCCACCCGAACCCAGCGCGACGCGATCGACCTCGCGCTGGTCGACCTGGCCGGCTTCTACCGTGATGTGCTCGTGGTGACCAGCACCGCCACCGCGACCCTGAACCACCCCGACCGCGAGCCCGACGCCCGCCAGGCGGCTGGGTCGTGGTCCCCCGAGTCGACGCTGCGCCGCCTGGAGGCGGTGCTCGCGTGTCGAGAGGCGCTGGAGCTGAACGTGAAGCCCCGCATCGCGATCGAGGCCATGCTGACCGCCCTCCACCACGGCTGACCGCGCCTGCGGCCACCTCTAACGCCGCGACCGGCCCCGCCCGCGGCGACGAGCCGCGTCGTCCTGCTCACGAATGGCGCCACGGCTGACGGTGGGGTTGCTGTGGTGTCTGGCGTCGTGGGGAATTCTCGAGTCTGGGCCCGGGTCTGAGCCGTCTCCCTCTCGCGTCACCCTGCGGCGCCACGGCTGACCGCGGCGCCGCCTTCGGTCACCGGCGTCGCCGGGGGTTCCGGGACCGGGCCTTGCGCAGCCGCCTGCGCCGCCGAGCCGCCTCGCTCGGCGTCACCCGTGCCACCGGTGACACCACAGCCACCGGACCTTCGGTCTCGGCAGTTTCGGTTTCTGCCGCAGCTTCGGGGGCCTCGGTCTCCGCCGCGTCGGCCGCGGGAGTCGTCGCCTCTGGTGCCGCACCTGCCTCGGCGTCGGGCGTCTCGGTCTCAGGCGCCGCTACCGGTGCGTCAGCTTCGGCCTCTGGCGCCGCTACCTTCTCTGTGGCCGCCGCCTCGCCGGTCGCGAGCCCTGCTTCGGGAGCCTCAGCTGTCTCCGGCTCGGCGTCGGTGGGCGGGTCGGCCGGTGGGTCGGGCGGCGGGAAGCCGCCCAACGGCGCGAAGCCGCGTGGGTTCCGCAGCGTCGGCACGGCCGCCACCAGAACCACGCCCACCAGCAGCATCGCCGTGCCGGTCCAGAACATCGGGATCGTCTGGTAGGCCATCGTCGTGTACGCGAGGCCAGGTGGCTTCATGCCCTGCGGCCGCGGCGTCGGCGGCGGCACCGGCTGGTCCGACGGCAGGCACACCACCCCACCCGTCGGCGCGTACGCGCGGGCCACCTGCTCACCCAGCGACACCTGCACCAGCGCCGACGGCAGGTTCGGCAGGCCCAGCGCGGTCGTCGGCAGCACCTGCAGGTCCAGCATCCGCGCGGTCGCGCCCAGCTGGAAGCCCTTGAACGGGTCGGTCATCGGCATGCTGCGCTCGTCCAGCTGCGCGACACCCAGCCGCAGCACGCCGAGGTCGAGCTTCTGCAGGCCCTTGCTGACCGCGTCGGCCACCTTCTGCCCGTTGGCCAGCAGGTCACCGATGATCGGCAGCTTCTCCGCGCCCGGCACGCCCGGCAGCGGGATGCCGATCGGGATGTCGAGCGACGGGTGCGCCGCGTCGAGCCCGCCCAGCCGGCGGCCGCCCTGCCAGATCTCCAGCACCGGCGCGGTGTACTTCACGGTCGACGTCCTCGCGTCACCCGTGGACGTCACCTGCAGCGTCGGCTGGCTGACCACCCGGATCTCGATCGCGAACGGCGTGCCCGCGAGCAGCTTGAGCGCCGCCACCCGCAGCGTCGACGTCGACTGCACGGCCTTGTTCTTCGAGCCCGGGATGTCCACGAGCCGCACCGTCGACCGCGCGGACAGCGTGTTCGGCAGGCTCAGCAGTGCGCCCTTGCCGTCCGCCCTCGGGCTGGCGCCGCCGGACAGCACGCCGCCCAGCGTGCTCAGCGGACCGGTCAGCTGCTTGAGGCCGTTGACGACCGCCTGGTCCTGCTGCGCGGTCAGCTTCGGCGCGTCGAACACGCCGGTGAGGTCGGTGACGCTCGGCAGCGTCGGGATCGCGTTGACCAGCGAGAGGCTGCCGACCTCGGTGGACGCGTCGGAGATCGTGCCGACGCACGGGCCGAGCACGTCGTCCCACCGCGCGTGCACCTGGCCGCTCAGCGCGCTGGCGGTGATCAGCGAGTCCAGCGGCGTCGACGGCAGCGACAGCCCGCTGTGCGTGGGTTGCGGATTGTTCGGCGGCGCGGTCTGCGCCAGCGCGCCCGGTGCCTGCGGGCTGGCGCCCTGGACGGCGATGCCGCCCGGCGCCGCCTCCGCGACGGACCGCTCGAAGGAGATGTAGGCCTCGGAGTTCGCCTGCGCGCTGGCCAGCCCGAAGCCCAGTTCCGCGGCCGACTGCTTGGGCAGCTTGTCCGACGCACCAGACACGATCGCGTTCGTGGGGGCGGAGTTCGGCAGCACCCGGATGATGCCGAGCCCGGTGCCCGAGTCACCGACCGCGTGCCCCGTCGGCGTGGGCCCGACAGGCGCCGACATAGGAGGCGACTTCGGATCGGTCGGCGTCGGCACCGGCGTCGTGACCGGCGCCGCGAGCGCCGGCGCGGCCGAGAACGCCAGCACGACAGCCGCGAGCGGCAACGCCGTGGCGACGAGAGAGCGTCCGCGCATCGGCAGGGGCCTCCTTGATACCCGAGTCACCGGTCCCCGACCTGTGTCCGCTCTCCTAACGAGCCCGCCACCCCGCAGGTGACGCCCAACCGCCCGCTACACTGAACCCGCTTCGCCGCCTTAGCTCAGTCGGCCAGAGCGGCTCACTCGTAATGAGCAGGTCAAGGGTTCGATTCCCTTAGGCGGCTCCAGGTCAGGAGCCTGATAGCCCCCGATCCACCCCATTCGTGGGGCAGGATCTGGGGCTATCGGTGTTTTACGCTGGTCCCATGACCAGCACTTCTAGGTCCAAGCGCAAGGGCCGCGGGGAGATCGAACGTCTCCCCAGCGGCTCACTCAGGGTGAGGATCTACGCGGGGACAGACCCGGTGACCGGCAAGCGGCACCGCCTCGAGGAGATCGTTCCGGCCGGCCCAAACGCCGAGGACGATGCCGAGAGAGCGCTGACCCGCCTCCTCTCCCAGCGCGACGAGCAGCGCAACGCCCGCACCCGCGCGACGGTCAACCAGCTCCTCGACAGGTATTTCGCCCTCACGCGCGTTGAGCAGACCACCAAGGAGAACTACGAGTCGCTAGCCCGGCTGCATATCCGGCCCCTACTCGGCGATGTCTCCCTGGCCAAGATTAACGGCGAGACGCTCGATTCGTTCTACAACGTGCTCCGCAAATGTCGAGCGCGCTGCCAGGGCCGCAAGTACATCGAGCACCGCACTGACCGGCCCCACAAGTGCGACGAGAAGTGCGGGCCTCACAAGTGCAAGGGCCTCGCTGACGGCTCGCTGCGGAAGATCCACGCTGTTCTCTCGGGTGCCGGCAAGCGGGCCGTCCGCTGGGGCTGGCTAGGCGTGAACCCGTTCGGCCAGGCAGATCCGCTCCCAGCCGCCCGGCCGCATCCGAAGCCCCCGACTGCCGACCAGGCCGCGAAAATCGCCACACAAGCCTGGAAGGACCTGGATTGGGGCATGCTCGTGTGGCTGGCCATGGTGACCGGCGCACGCCGAGGTGAGCTGTGCGCGCTGGCCTGGGATCGCGTCACCCTCAAGCCAGGTGCCGGCGTGCTGGAGATCCGGTCCAGCATTGCGCAGCGAGGCGGCCGGACGTGGGAGAAGGACACCAAGACCCACCAACAGCGCCGCATCACGATCGATGACGCGACTGTGGGCCTGCTCGCGGCCTACCAACGCCGTTGCGCCCAACGTGCCGGCCTTGGCGAAGAGATGCCGGGCGACGCCCGGATCTTCTCGAACTCCCCGGACGGAAGCAGATGGCTCAAGCCGGACTCTGTGAGCCAGCGCTACGCGCGCATGTGCGCCCGCAAGCCTCTCGAATGGGACATGAACATCCACCAGCTTCGCCACTACTCGGCCACCGAACTCATCTCCGCTGGCGTGGATGTCACGACGGTCGGCGGTCGGCTGGGCCACGGCGGCGGAGGCTCGACGACGTTGCGCTTCTACAGCGCCTGGGTATCCGAGGCCGACCAACGCGCGGCCGGGACGCTCTCTACGCGCCTGCCGGAACTACCCGTGGCGCTCGACCCCGCAGGCGCGCTCAAGTCAACGGTCCAGGCTGCCGAGGACACACAATACAAGCGCATAGCCGCCGATCTTCGAGGCGCGATCGTGTGCGGCGCGCTCAAGCCAGGCGACACGCTCCCACCTTTCGCGGAACTGGCCAGCCGTTACGGCGTGGCATTTAACACCGCGCAACGCGCTGTAAAGGTACTGAAATCGGACGGCTTGGTCACCGTCAGTCGAGGTCGACGAGCAGTCGTCGCTAGTCCGGACACCCGCCGTGCACAGAGCGACGTCGTCAGCCTACAAACGCGAAGGCGAGCGACGTAGAAGGATCGATACGGCAACGGCTTGACGGCTGATGCTGGTGAGGCACTATTGGGATGTGCATGAGCCATCGTCCACAAGCTCTGAGGATGCCGATCCGCCGAGAGGAGAGGCCGCTGAGGCCGATAGTGGGCTATCGTCCGTTCCTGCGGGGCTATCAGAAGCCATCGTCAGGCTCTCGATGCAAGCGTCACCGACGATTAACTCCGGTTTCAGCGGATTTATTGGGCATTATTACAGGTCGCTCGTTGATACCGGCAGAACCGCAGCTTCGCTACACCAGCCCTTGGACGGCTTCCGGCAGCAGTTGATACAGCGATTCATCGTGCCAGTTGTTTCGAAACTTCCCGACGTATCGACGCGAATCTTTCCCGTCAATTGGGTGGGTGTTCAAGGCGTGCGACTATCTGTCGTTTTACCTATCGTAATGGATGAAGGAATTCCGTTGATGTGGGTTCCGCGAGCAAGCATCCTGCAAGCGCTTGTTGCTGCAAGGGACGCTCGTGCTCGGCGCAGTATTCTCGGTCGACGTTGGAAGGATGTCGCGACTGACTGCGAGCAGGTTCTAACCGAGATCGTTCATGATCGGTTCGCTAGTGATGTAATTCTAGGGAGACAGGCTGTTGCATCGCTGCAAGGGGGCTATGCAGCTGCCTCGCAGGCGCTATCCGCCAATCTTCTCGACAGTGTTCTGCGCAAGCATCTCAATGCGAGTCTTCGTAAACAGGTGACGAACCACAAGAATGGCAATAGGCTCGATATCGATAGTTTTTCGGCTCGGCTTGGTCTGACGATGGCGCCAGTTTGGCGCGGTTATGCAGAGTATTGGCTTGATAAGGGTGATCGCGTTCCTTATTCGTTTACTCGACATGCAAGCGCCCACGCTGTTTCAAAGCGTCAATATTCTCGAATTAATGCTGTAGTCGCTATAATGCTCATATCGTCTGTTCTAAAGCTACTCGATGAACAGGTCTAAGTTGCTGACGACCAATTCTTGCACTCGGCTTAAAGGTGTAGCAACGGCAACGACCTAACTTGGGCTGCAACGTGCTGCTTCCGTAGGCTGCCGAACGTGACTGAGGAGCATGGGTCGTGGAAGACGTACGGTGAGCGGCTGGTCTATGACAACCGATGGGTGAAACTAGGGCTCGCCGATGTGGAGGCTCCCAACGGTGAACGGTGGGAGTATCACGTCGTCCACTTAGCCCGGATCGCTATCGGCTTGATCGTGGATGAGCGTGACCGGGTGCTGATGCTGTGGCGATATCGGTTCCCGACTGACCAGTGGGGCTATGAGTTGCTGGGCGGTCTGGTCGAGGAGGGCGAGCAACCGGCTGACACGGCGAGGCGCGAGGTCGAGGAGGAGACCGGCTGGCGGCCGGTTGGCGAGCCCGAGCACCTGATCAGCTTCGAGCCACTGCCTGGGCAGGTCACGGCGGGCACCGACGTGTACCTGTGGCGCAAGGCGGAGAAGGTTGGCGAGCCGACCGACACCGAGGAGGTTGGCCGGTTGGAGTGGGTGCCGTTGAGCCGCGTCCTGGAGTTGGCCAAGCGGCAGGAGTTGCTTGGCTCCGGCGCGCTGGTGCCGTTGCTGTACTACCTAGCCTCACGCGGCTCCGGCGACGCCAGCGGGCAGGATGAGCCGACCGAGCCGGCGTAGCTGGCGGTCGGACTTGATCTGCGCGGCGAGGCGCTTGGCCTGCCGCGCGTGCTCCAACGCCGCGTCGCGGTCGCCAGCAGCGGCATAGGCGAACGCGAGATCGACCATCATCACG
>NZ_DASWSJ010000038.1:0-38070 GCF_036402745.1 Actinophytocola sp.
CCGTCGACGACCAGTGCCTGACCGGTGACGTACCGGGCCGCGGGGGAGAGCAGGAAGGTCACGACATCGGCCACGTCTTCGGGCAGACCGGGCCGTCCCAGCGGGATCCGGGCTGCCGACGCGGCGACGCCGTTCGGTCCGGCCGAGTTGACCGGATCGAGCGACTGCGGCGACGCGATCACGCCCGGCAGCACGGCGTTGACCCGCACTGCCCGCGCCGCCAGTTCGATGGCGGCGCTGCGGACGAAGCCGACGACACCGGCCTTGGCCGCCGTGTAGTGGGTGTGGCCCGCCCACCCGACCGCGCCGCCCGCGATGCTGGACACGCACACGATCGAGCCGCCGCCGCGGAAGTGGCGGGCCGCGGCGCGCACGGTGCGCATCACGCCGGTGAGGTCGATGTCGACGACCTGCGCCCAGGTCTCGTCGGACAGCTCCAGCAGCGGCGCGCGCCGGACCACACCGGCGTTGGCCACCACCGCGTCCAGGCGCCCCCACCGTTCGGCGGCGCCCGCGCACGCGGCCTCCAGCGCGGTGGTGTCGCGGACGTCGGCGTCGATCACGACCGCCTCCGCGCCCTCGGCCACGACGGCGTCGACGGTGTCGCCGGCCCGGTGCGGGTCACCGGCGAACGTGCCGACGGCGACGGCGTAACCGCGCCTGGCGAGCGCGATGGACACGGCCTGCCCGATCCCGCTGGCGGCTCCGGTGACGAACGCTACCTTTCCGGTCACGGCATCACGTCTCCCGAGTTCGGGCCGAGCGTCTGTCCGGTGTAGAGGTTTCCGGACGGATCGCCGGCCAGCAGGACCGCGGTGGGCGCGACCTCGTGCGGCTGGCCGAAGCGGCCGAGCGGAAGGTCGGCCACGGACGCCTTGGCCTCGGTGAGATCGTCGGCGAGCGGGGTCTCGATCGGACCGGGCGCGATCGCGTTGACCGTGATCCCGTCCGCGGCCACCTCCCGGGCCAGCGCTTTGGTCAGGCCCAGGATGCCGGCTTTCGCGGCGCAGTAGTGGGCGAGCAACGGCGCACCCTTGAGCGCGAGCTGCGAGGAGATGTTGATGATCCGTCCGTGCCGCTGCGCGCGCATTGTCGGCAGGGCGGCCCGGCAGCACAGGAAGGTGCCGCGGAGGTGGACCGCGAGCATGTGATCGAACAGCGCGGCCGGCATGTCCGCCACCCGCGACTCCGTGATGATCCCGGCGTTGTTGACCAGCACGTCCAGCCGGCCGAACCGCGCCACCGTGGCGGCGAAGGCGGCGTGGACCGCGTCCTCGTCGGACACGTCGGCGACCTCGGTGTGCACGGTGGCGCCGAACTTCTCGCAGCGCCGCACGACCTCCGCCAGGTGGTCGCCCACGTCGCGGTCCACAAGGGACACGTCGGCGCCTTCCTCGGCGAACGCGACGGCGATCGCGGCGCCTATGCCGCTCGCGGCGCCGGTGACCAGCGCCGTCCTGCCGGCGAGTCGAGTGTTCATCGCGAGTCCAATCCGAACAGTTGGGTGGCGTTGCCGGCCAGCACCAGGTCGCGGGCCACCGGGTCGGTCAGTGCGGCAGGCCGCAGCAGTTCCATGCGCGGCTCGAGGACCGGTGCCAGCGAGCCGTAGCAGAGCCGCTCCGCGCCGAGCTCGTCGACGACACCGGCGAGCCAGTCCTGCCGGTACACGCCGCTGGTCAGCACGCGAAGGTTCGGGGCGGCACGCAGCGCACGCAGCGCGGTCTGCCCGGACAGCCCGCTCATGTTCATGTGCCCGCCCCGGGTCGCCACGACGGGCACCTCCGGGTGGCGTACCGCGAGGTCGGCCAGCTGGGCCGGCTCGGACACCCAGGGATACCCGCCCTCCACGACCACCGGCCTGCCTTCGGCGGCGAGCAGGCGCAGGAGCGGGTCGAGGAGCGCGTGCTCGTTGATCCGGAAGGTCTCCTCCCACGGGTGCAGGAAGACGCCGACAGCACCGCCGGCGAGCGCCCGCTCCGCGGCGCCGACCGCGTCCGGTTCCCAGGGGTCGACGCGGGCGAGCACCTCGACCCGCACGGCCAGGCCGGTCGCCGCGGCGGCGCGCAACAGCCGCTCGGTCGCGCCTGGCAGGTCGCGGTCGGCGGGTGCGGCCGAGGTCACGATCAGCGTGTGCACGCCGAGGTCCCCGGCCTGGCGCGCCGCCGCGGGCAGGGTCAGCTCGCCGCCGAACCGGGACCGGCCGACGAGCACGCAGGCGTCCACAATGGATGCGGCGGTGGCCGCGGCACTGGACGTCGTCATGTCGCAGCTTTCTCGAGGAGGCGCATGGCGTTGCCGCCGAGCACCAGTTTCAGTTCCTCGTCGGTCAGCCCGGCGAGGCGGATCTTGGCGAGCTCCAGCGTCGCGGGGCAGCCCGGTGCGTCGGAGGCGAACAGCACCCGTTCGGCGCCGACCCGCCGCACGGCGGCTGCCAGCGCTCCCGGGTAGGGCATGGCGGAGGTGTCGAGGTAGACGTTGGGCAGCCGTTCGGCGACGGCGATGGCGTCCTCGGTGTGGCCGTAGCCGCCGGTGTGGGCCAGCACGATCGCGGCGTCCGGGACTGCGCGGGCGGCGTCGGCGAGCTCGAGGGGGGTGGTGAACGGGTCGTCGCCGGAGTGGAACATCACCGGCACGCCCCGGTCGGCCGCGATACGTACCAGCCGCAGCACCGGCTCCTCGCCCGGATGGGCCAAAGTGGACACACCGTGCAGCTTGAGCCCACGGAACCCGAGCTCGTCGAGCGCGTGCTCCAACATGGCGGGTGCGTCGTCGTACCAGGGGTGGACGCGGGCGAACCCGTACAGCCGCTCGTTGGCGGAGCAGGCCGCGGCGAGCACGTCCAGCGCGTCTCGCCTGATCGCCGGCGCGTCCACAATGGTCATGACAACCGCTCGGTGGATGCCGGCCTCGTCCAGCTGGGCGAGGACGGCATCCACGGGCAGGTGCCACCCGAGCGCTGGCACGTCGTCCACGTGCGTGTGGAAGTCCACGATCATGAAAGGAGCGCGTCCTCTCCTCGTCGTGCGGTCTCGACCTCGTCGTCGAGCCGCGCGGGCACGGGGGCGTCCGCCGCGTCCAAACGGGACACTCGGCCGGCGAGCAGCCGGGCGGTGCTCACGTACCCGACGATGGTGATCACCATGCAGCTGATGTTCTTGAGCGCGACCGTGGGCAGCGCGATGTAGATGAGCACCCCGGCGACGGTCCAGCCGACGGCGAGCCAGTTGAACCCGGACCAGTACCAGTACCGCCCGTTCCGGGAGAACAGCGCGGAAACGTCGATGCCCATGCGCTTGCAGAAGACGTAGTCGGCGATCAGCACGCCAGCGACGGGGGCGAACAGGTTGCCCATCGCCGTCATCAGGCCGGTGTAGCCGTTGACGAGGTCGGGTAACAGGGACAGCGCGACGCCGATCACCGCGAGGGCGAAGGTCGCCCAGAACCGGCCCATCCGCTGCACGATGTTCACGAGCGCGAGCCCGGCCGTGTAGAGGTTCAGGACGTTGATCGTCCAGTTGTCCAGCACGATGTAGAGCAGGATCAGGCCGAGCAGCAGCGGGTTGCTGGTGATCTGGGCGATCACGTCGAAGGCGTTGGCGTTTCCGCCGGAGGCGACCGCGGCGTAGCAGCCGACGAGTGCGGAGATGAGCGTGCCCACGACTGCCGCGGCGAGGGTGCCCATCCACATGTCCACGCGGCTGCGGGAGTAGCGGCAGAAGTCGCTCGCGTTCGTGATCATCGACAGCCATGCCGACGCGACGCTGTTGAGCCACAACGCGAGCAGCGGCCACTGCCAGGGGATCTCCGTGCTGAACCCGAACACGGCCGACGGCGCGTAGGCGGGGTCGTCGTGGGTCATGAGCAGCGCGATGAAGATCGCCGACAGGATGATCTTGGTGGGGAACGCCAGCCTCGACAGCACCTTCAACGAGTCGTAGCCGATCAGCGCGACCGCGGCCTGGATGATCGCGAAGACCAGGCTCACCACGACGAAGTCGAGCGTGTAGCCGGTCAGCGCGCGCAGTACCGCGATGATGCCGAGGGTGCCCGCGACGGTTTGGAAGGCGAACCAGTAGACGGCGCTGATCACGTGCAGCGTCGATGGGATCCACTTGGCGCCGCGCAGGCCGTAGGTGATGCGGGTGCCGACCTGGCCGGGCAGGCCGTAGTCGACGCCGATGGTCGCCATGATCGCGTAGGCGGAGAACGCGATCACGATGCCGGAGATCTCGGCGACCACCGCGGCCCAGAACGGCAGGCCGGCGGCGACGGCGGAGCCGGCGATGAGGATCATGCCGGGGTTGATCAGGAAGTTGAGGATCATGAAGAAGACGTCCCACCACCGGACGGTCTTCTTGTCGTCGGGGATCGCCTCGACCCCGTACTGCTCGACGTTCCTCGGCTGGCGGTAGCGCTTGGCGAGCGCGGCATCCGGTTGGTCGGAGATGGTCATGGTGACTCGATTCGGTGTCGGGCGCACGAGGACGCCGGCGGTGGCCGAGCTGGAACGGCACACGGCGCAGGGCTCACCGTCGCGGGGGCGCGCTGCTGCCTCGGAACGCGCGGCAGTGCGCGGAACTCCGATGCGTTCGACGAGATATTGGCTCTGTGCGGACGGTCCTAGAAGGACGGCGGGGTGACCGCGCCGATGAACTCTGCCCACTCGGTGTCCGGGTTCCGGTACCAGTGGGGGAGACCCGAGTCGTAGGTGATGCTGTCGCCTGTGGACAGCTCGTACATGTCGTCGCCGACGAAGATCTCGATCCGGCCGGAGAGCACGTGCTGGCACTCCTCACCGGGGTGCCGGAACGGGTTTCCGGCACCGTCGAAGCCCGGCGGCATCCTGGTCAGCAGCACCTGCAGGTCACGCTGGAGGTCGGGCGTCAGCAGCTCGTAGGTCAGCCCCTCACCGGCGAGGGCGAGCCGCGTTCGCTCGTGTTTGCGCACGACCTTCCGGTCGGTTGGTCCACCGGGGTCGGTGAGGAACGTGCCGAGCGGGACCTCGAGCGTGTAGGCGAGCTTGAACAGCGTGCTGAAGCTGGGATTGCCGATGCCCCGCTCGAGCTGGCTGATGAGGCCGGTGCTGATGCCGGCCGCGGACGCGAGCGCCTCCACGGTCAGCGAGCGCTCCGCGCGTAGCTTGCGCAGCATCGCGCCGATGTGGGCCAGCGTCTCGGCCTCGATCACTTCCTGCACGGTGGTCACCGTCACTCTCATCTTCAGCGCAATGAAGATATGCACGTATATTGAAGAGCCGATGCCGCGCAGTCAAGGCCGGTGAGCGGAAAGAGATTTCGTCCCCGTTAAGTCTCCCGTCGAGCGTGCGCTCCGGGATGGACAGTTGGAGGTCAGGCATGGCAACGGACGCCGCGTTACGGGACGACGCCAAGGCGATGACGGGTGACCTCGTCGAGCTGCGGCGCACGCTGCACCGCACGCCCGAGGTGGGGCTGCGGTTGCCCCGCACCCAGGAGACGGTCCTCGGCGCGCTCGACGGGCTCGGGCTGGAGGTCACGACCGGCGCCGCGCTCTCCTCGGTCACCGCGGTGCTGCGTGGTGGCGCCCCCGGCGGACCCGCCGTGCTGCTGCGCGGCGACCTGGACGCGCTGCCGGTCACCGAGACGACCGGGCTGCCGTACGCCAGCGAGGTGGCGGACACCATGCACGCGTGCGGGCACGACCTGCACACCACCATGCTCGTCGGTGCGGCCCGGCTGCTGGCCGCCCACCGCGACGCGCTCGTGGGCGACGTGGTGTTCATGTTCCAGCCGGGCGAGGAGGGTTGGGACGGTGCGCGCCACATGATCGACGAGGGCGTGCTGGACGCGGCGGGCAGCAGGGTCGTCGGTGCGTTCGGCATGCACGTGCTGTCCGCGCAGGTGCCGAGGGGTGTGTTCGCCACTCGCCCGGAGACGGTCATGGCGGCGAGCGACATGCTGATGGTCACCGTGCACGGTGCGGGCGGGCACGGCTCGGCGCCACATCTGGCCCGCGACCCGATCACGGCGGCGGCCGAGATGGTGATCGCGCTGCAGACGATGGTCACCCGGCGGTTCGACGTCTTCGACCCGGTCGTCATCTCCGTCGGCCTGATCCGCGGCGGCACGCGGCGCAACATCATTCCCGAGGAGGTTCGGTTCGAGGCCACGGTGCGCAGCTTCTCGCAGGCGGCGCGGACGCTGGTCCGGACCGAGTCCGTGCGGGTGTGCGAGAACGTCGCAGCGGCGCACGGCGTGACCGTCCAGGCCGAGTACCTGGACGAGTACCCGGCCACGGTCAACGACGCGGGCGCCGCGGCGTTCGCCGCCGACGTGGTCGCCGAGACCTTCGGCGAGGAGCGGTACCAGCCGATGCGCGTGCCGCTCGGCGGGTCCGAGGACTTCTCGCGCGTGCTCGCCGAGGTGCCGGGGTGCTACCTGATGCTGGGCGCGTCCCCGGCCGACGACCCGACCACGACGCCGTACAACCACAGCCCCCACGCGGAGTTCGACGACTCGGTGCTGCCCGACGGTGCGCTGCTGCACGCGAGGCTGGCCGTCGAGGCACTGCGCCGCGCGACGAACTGAGCGCCCGCGCGCCGCGTAAACCTCTTCACACGTAGTGATATATCATCGTGTGGTGAGTGGCAAGCGTGAGGGCGGGCAACGGCTCGCGGCCTACAACGAGCTTCGCGAGATGATCCTCGACCTGCGGCTGCCGCCCGGCGCCGTGGTGAACGAGCAGTCGCTGGCGAACGAGCTCGGCTACGGCAGGATGCCGATCCACGAGGCGATCGCCCGGCTGGCGGGGGAGCGGTTCATCACGGTGCTGCCGCGCCGTGGCACCGTGGTCACCGCGTTCGCGTTGCAGGACGTGCTCGACATGTTCGACGCCCGCCAGGCGGTCGAGGGCGGCATCGCCTACCTCGCGGCCTCCCGGGCGACCGACGTCGACCTGGCGACGCTGCGCAAGCTCGTCAAGTCCGCCGGCAAGGCACGCAAGGGCGTCCACCCCGACGAGTTCCTGGCCGAGGACATGGAGATCCACTCCTACCTGGCGCGCATCACGAAGAACTCGTTCCTCCAGGACACCGCCGACCTGCTGCTGCTGCACAACCTGCGGTTCTGGCGGTCACACTGGAGCACCCGCCCACCACAGCAACATTCGATGATGTCCCACGAGGACCTTCTCCACGCGCTGGAGGCCCGCGAACCCGAGCAGGCGCAGGAGGCGATGCGCGCGCACATCGCCTCCTCGCGCCAGCTGCTGCAGTCCTTGTTCTAGTCCGCCTCCCCGGGATTAACAGTGTGCGTTGCGTCCCGGCGAATAGTGCGGGTATCGAGGTGGATGGTGGCTGGGTGCCGTCACGGTCCCCTGAGGTTCCGGTGGTCGGCGCAGGACTTCACCCGATGATCTACGAGACACCTGGTCCGCCTCCCCGGGATTAAAAGTGTGCGTTGCGTTCTGGCGAATGGTGTGGGTGTCGGGGTGGGTGGTGGCTGGGTGCCGTCACGGTCCCCTGAGGTTCCGGTGGTCGGCGCAGGACTTCACCCGATGATCTACGAGACAGGCCTTAGTCTCCCGCGCCGATCCAGATGGCGGCGATCTCCTTTGACGGCGCCACGTCGAACCGGTGCCGCATCAGCAGCATCGACGCGTCGTGCTGCTGCCGGTCGTCGCTCGCGACGCAGTCCTCCGCGATCACGACGTAGTAGTCGTTGAACATCGCGTCCCGTGCCGTCGACTCGACGCAGCCCTCGGTCGTGCAGCCGGTGACGATCACGGTCTCGATGTCGTTGCTGCGCAGGATCAGGTCGAGGCAGGTGCCCCAGAACGCGCTCGACCGCCATTTGGGCACCACGACCTCACCCGGGCGCGGCTGCAACCCGTCGACGAACTCGCGGCCGGGTGTGCCGATCTCCGTGTAGCGCAACGGCGGCGCGCCGTTCTGGGCCTCCTTGTGCATGCGCATGTTGAATCGGATCTGCGCCGGCGAGTCGCTGACCCGCCCGCCGAGCGCGGTCATCTGGATGTGCACGACGAGTGTCCCGGCATCCCGCGCCGCGCCGAGCAGGTCGACGAGGCGCGGGTGCATGTCCGAGTACATGCTCAGATCGACACCCAGGGTGCCGAACGCGCCGTCGGCCTCGATGAAATCTCGTTGCATGTCCACGATGAGCAGCGCCGCCCGGCGTGGGTCCACCAGTTCGTCCAAAGAGGTCAGGACGTCTCGTCCGTCGATGTGGATCACTATGCGGCCTCCCAGTGAACTGCTGGAAACATATCTGTAATAGACAGACTGATATACTACAGTGCAACGTTGGTCGACAGTAGGGAGCGTTGCACAATGGGTGACGGCACAGTTGGGCTCAGCCGGCGCCGGTTCCTCGGCGTCGCGGGTGGAGCCGCCGGGCTCGTGGCGCTCGGCGCATGCGCGACTCCGGGCAGTGGTAGTGGTTACGGCGGCAGCGGCGACATCGTCTACCTGTCGTCGTCGAACTTCATCGGCTCCTGGAACCCGTACGACAACCAGGTGCTGGTCCACATGCGGACCCAGCGGATGGTCTACGACTATCTGATGTGGATCGACAACGACGGCAGCTTCGTGCCCGGGCTCGCGGAGTCGTTCGAGCTGATCGCGCCGACCGTGTGGGAGGCCAAGCTCCGCAAGGGAGTGACGTTCCACGACGGACAGCCGTTCACCGCGCTGGACGTCAAGGCGTCGGTCGAGCTGGCGTCCAACCCGAAGTCCGTGGTCGGCTCGCTCTTCCCGGGCCAGCTCCAGGGTGAGGTGGTCGACGACCACACGGTCCGGATCCACACGCCCCTGCCGTTCGCGCCGCTGAAGGCCGCGTGCCTGTCGGCGAACCAGTCGGGCGCGATCATCAGCCACCTCGACGCCGAGAAGGGCCCGGAGTTCCTCAAGAAGAAGATGAACGGCACCGGTCCGTACAAGATGGACACCTACCACGGCGAGGCAGGCGGCCTGCGGCTCGTCGCGAACGAGAGGTACTGGCGGGGCAAGGTCGGCGCGAAGAGCGTCACCATCAAGTACGTCAGCGACGTCAGCACGCGGCTGACCGCTCTGCAGACCGGCCAGGCCGACATCGTCGAGGGGCTCGGGCCGAGCGAGGTGAAGACCCTCCAGTCCTCGTCCGGGGTGACGGTGTCGCACGTCGAGAGCACCGACGCGATGATCCTCGACTTCCGCACGCAGACCGCGCCCATGGACAACCCGACGCTGCGCCAGGCGATCTGCCACGCCATCGACGTGCCCAGCATCGTCAAGAACATCTACGGCGGGTACGGCAAGGTGAACACGGCCTTCAACGCGCCGAACACGATCGGCTTCGCGGACAACCCCGGCTACTTCGCCTACGACGTGACGAAGGCGAAGAGCCTGCTGGCCGCCGCCGGCTACCCGGGCGGGAGCGGGCTGCCGACGCTGAAGTTCCTCTCGGTCAAGGGCGCCTACCCGATGACGAACGAGTACTCGCAGCTCATCGTGCAGAACCTGAAGGACGTCGGTGTCGACGTCACGTTGCAGATGCTCGACGAGCCGGCGTGGAACGAGGCGTTGTTCAAACCGGACGGACACATGATCCTGCACGGGTGGCTGGTCCCGACGCCGGACCGCAACCCGTGGTACACCTCGCTGTTCAAGACCACGGGCATGATCGACTTCTGCAGCGACAAGGACATCGACGCCGCGATCGAGGCGCAGGCCAAGGAGGTCGACCCGGCGCGGCGCGAGAAGGTGATCAAGGAGCAGCTGGAGCCGGCGCTGGTGAAGCACGCGCCCGGGTTCCCGATGTTCACCTATGACCTGATCACCGGGGTCTCCGCGAAGATCACCGGTCTGACCGTCCCGCACTGGTACGAGTTCGACATCTTCCCCGTGGCGAAGTCGTAGCCCGATGGTCCGGTACATCAGTGGCCGGGTGGCGCAGGCGGTCCTGGTCGTCTGCGCGGTGGCCGCGATCATCTTCTTCGTGATGCGGCTCGCGCCGGGCGACCCGGCGCGACTCATCGCGGGGCAGCTGGCGTCCGCGGACGCGGTGGCGGCCCTGCGCCACCAGCTGGGCCTGGACCAGTCGGTGATGGTCCAGTTCGGACACTTCATCGCGAACATGGTGCGCGGGGACTTCGGCAACTCCTACTACGAGCAGTCCTCGGTGTTCCAGCTGATCGCCGAGCGGCTGCCGCTCACGCTGCTCCTCACGGCCGTGGCGATCCTCGTCGCGGTGGCGATCGGCTTCCCGCTCGGGTTCGTCGCCGCCACCCGGCGGGGTTCGTTGGTCGACCGCGCGGTGCTGGTGGTCCAGATGGTCTTCCAGTCGGCGCCGAGCTTCTGGCTGGCTTTGGAGTTCCTGCTCATCTTCGGGGTGAAGCTCGCGTGGGTGCAGCCGATCGGCTACGAAGGCGTGCAGTCGATCGTGCTGCCGGCCCTCGCGCTGGCCGTCAGCCTGATCGCGATCATCTCGCGGGTCAGCAGGGCGTCGATGATCGAGATACTCGAGCTCGACTGGACCAAGGCCCTGCGCGCCCGGGGCATCCCGCCACGGCGGATCATCTGGGTGCACGCCTTCAAGAACACCTGGGTGCCCACGCTCACCCTGCTGGGCGCGCAGGTGGGCTACCTGCTGGGTGGCGCGGTCGTCGTCGAGTGGATCTTCAACTACCCCGGTCTCGGGCTTCTCACGCTCAACGCCGTGCTGCGCAAGGACTATCCGCTCGTGCAGGCGATCGTGGTGGTGACGGCGGCGATCTTCGTGCTGGTAAACCTGCTCATCGATCTGGCCTACGGCCTGATCGACCCACGCATCCGGATCCGGAAGTAGGGGCCGATGTCAGTTACCCCAACAGTTGTGCCCGCACCCGCCACCGGCCGGGTCCGCGCGACGCTGCGGGAGGCGCTCACCGGCGCGACGCTGGTGGGCGCGATCCTCGTGGCCGTCGTGCTGATCATGGTCGTCGCCGCGCCGCTGGTCGCGATCCACGACCCGGTGCAGCAGGACGTGACACACCGGCTGGCCGCGCCGGTGTTCATGCCGGGCGGGACGTGGCGCCACCCGCTCGGCACGGACGGGCTGGGCCGGGATCTGTGGGCCCGGATGGTGTACGGGCTGCGAACCTCGCTGCTCATCTCCGTCCCGGCGGTCGCCGTCGCGGCGGCGCTGGGCGTCCTGATCGGCATCGCGGCGGGGTACTTCGGCGGCATCGTGAACGCGATCCTCATGCGCGTCACCGATGTGCAGATGGCTTTTCCGTTCATCATCCTCGGGATCACGCTGCTGTCGGTCTACTCGCCGGGGCCGGTCGTCCTCATCGTCGTACTCAGCCTGTCCGCGTGGCCGGTCTACGCGCGGATCATCCGGAGCATCGCGCTGGTCGACGCGGGCAGCGAGTACGTGCTGGCCGCCCGTGCCATGGGCGCGAGCCACTGGCGGATCATCACCCGGTACCTGCTCCGCAACGTGGCGATCTCGATGCTGATCCTCTCCACCCTCGACGTGGCGGCCGTCATCATCCTCGAGGCCCTGCTGAGCTTCCTGGGCCTCGGTATCCAGCCGCCGGGAATGTCGCTCGGCACCGTGATGGCGGACGGCAAGGACTACCTCTCGACCGGGATCTGGTGGATAACGACCATGCCCGGCGTACTGATCCTCATCACCCTGCTCGGCCTCAACCTGCTCGGTGACGGCCTGCAGGGCACGTTCGACCCCAGGCTGAGGCGCACATGAGCACGGTATCGGCACCGACGACGCGGCAGGGCGAGCCGGCGGTCGAGGTCCCGGTCGTCGAGGTCACCGGCCTCGAGGTCAACTACGGGACCGCGGGCGGCAAGGTGCTGCGGGCGGTCAACGACATCAGCTTCTCCGTGGCCGCCGGCCGGACGTTGGGGATCGTCGGCGAGAGCGGATCGGGCAAGACCACCGTGGTGCGGGCGATCCTGCGCATCGTCGACCCGCCGGGCGAGATCTCCGCGGGCGAGGTGCGCTACAAGGGACGCGACCTGCTCGGTCTGTCCGAACGGGACATGGGCACGCTGCGTGGCGACCGCATAGCGATGATCTTCCAGGACCCGTCCGCGTCGCTCGACCCGCTGCAGACGATCGGCGCCCAGTTCGTCGCGACCATCAGGCAGCACCGGGGGTGCGGCCGGGCGGCGGCACGCGAGCGTGCGATCGAGGTGCTGACCGCGGTGGGGGTGCCGGACCCGGTCGCCACGATGCGCTCCTACCCGATGGAGTTCTCGGCCGGCATGACCCAGCGGATCATGATCGGGTTGGCGATCAGCTGCGACCCCGACGTGATCCTCGCCGACGAGCCGACGACGGGGCTCGGCGTGGTGGTGCAGGCGTCGATCCTGGCCGAGCTGCAGAGCTTGCAGGAGCGGCTGGGCACGGCGCTGATCCTGATCACCCACGACATCGGGATCGTCAGCTACGTGGCCGACGACATCCTGGTGATGTACGCGGGCAAGTGCGTCGAGTACGGCGACAAGCGCAGCGTGCTCACCGGCCCGCTGCACCCGTACACCCTCGGGTTGATGCGCTCGATCCCGGAGACCGACCGCGACCCCGGCGAGCGGCTGCTGGCGATTCCGGGATTTCCGCCGGACATCTCGGACCTGCCCCCCGGCTGCCCGTTCGCGCGCCGGTGCGACCGGGCGATCGACGCGTGCGAGACGGCGAACCCCGAGCTGGTCGAGCTGATGCCGGGGCACCACGTGGCCTGCCACTCCCCGGTTCCGAGCACGGAGGCGCCCCATGGCGAGCACGCTTCTTGAGGTCAGCGACCTGGGAGTCCGCTTCGGCAACGGGATCCAGGCGGTGGACGGGGTGTCGTTCGGTCTCAGCGCCGGCGAGTCGTTCGGCGTCGTCGGCGAGAGTGGCGCGGGCAAGACCACGCTGCTGCGTGCCATGGTCGGCCTGGTGAAGCCGACGGCCGGGGCCATCCGGTACGACGGCGCCGACATCGCGACGTTGCGCAGGCAGGCACGCAAGCGGTACCTGCGCAACGTGCACCTGATCTTCCAGAACCCCTACCGGGCGTTCCACCCGAGGATGACGGTCGCGCAGTCGTTGGCCGAGCCGCTCCTCATCCACGACCTGGCCCCCAAGGAGGAGCATCGCGCGCTGGTCGCCGCCGCGTTGCGCGAGGTGGGCCTCGACCCCGCGTTCGTGTCGCGCTACCCGCACCAGTTCAGCGGCGGCCAGCGGCAGCGCCTGGTGCTGGCGCGCGCGTTGGTCCTCGGCGCGCGGCTGCTGCTCGCGGACGAGCCGGTGTCCGCATTGGACGTATCGATCCAGGCGCAGGTGCTGAACCTCCTGCGCGACCTCAAGGACGAGCGCGGGCTGACCTTCGTCGTGGTCGCGCACGACCTCGCGGTCGTCCGCTACCTCTGCGACCGCGTGGCCGTGATGCTCGACGGGAGGTTCGTGGAGATCGGGCGCAGCGCCGACCTCTACTCGCACCCGAAACACCCGTACACCCAGGCGCTGCTGGCGTCCGCCCCGTCGATCAAGGGCGGGCTGTCCGGCACGAAGCTGGCGAGGTTCGCCGGGGAGTTCGACTCGGGTGGCGAGCTGACCGAGGTCGGGCCCGGCCACTTCGTCGTGAGCTGACCGTCGTTCGCTGAAAAGGAGACGAAAAGGATGACACAGTCAGGATTCTCCCTGGCCGCGGTGGGCGATCTGGTGCCGAGCAGGCGCCTGCCCGCGGAGCTCTCGACCGGCTTCAAGGCAACCGCGGACTATCTGTCCACAGCGGACGTCACCTTCGGCGATCTGGAGATCCCACTGTCGACCGGCGGCGCCCCGCGGGAGAAGTGGATCACGTTTCGCGCGTCGCCGGACCTCGCCGAGGACCTCGCCGGCCTGAGGTTCGACGTGCTGTCCCTGGCCAACAACCACTCCCTGGACTACGGCCCGGAGGCGCTGTTCGACACGATGCGGGAGCTCGACGCGGTCGAGGTCCGGCACCTGGGCGCGGGCCGGGACCTGGCGGCGTCGGGCGAGCCGGTGGTCATCGACGTCAACGGGGTGTCGGTCGGGTTCCTGGCCTGGTCCTGCCTGCTGCCGACCGGCGCCGCCGCGAGCGACACCCGGCCCGGGCTCGCGCCGCTGCACGTGCACACCGCCTACGAGCTGGACGCCTACCTGGTGATGGAGGAACCGGGCAACCCGCCCGTGGTGCGCACGCGCATCGACGAGGCGGACCTCGCCCGCGCGGTCGAGTCGATCACCGCGCTGCGGGACGAGGTCGACTTCCTCGTGGTGTCGGTGCACTGGGGCTACGGCGCGGGCGAGAACCTGGCGGAGTACCAGCGGCCGTTGGGCCACGCGATCGTCGACGCGGGCGCGGACGTCGTGCTCGGCAACCACGTCCACGCGATCCACGGCGTGGAGGTCTACCGGGGAAAGGCGATCCTCTACAGCCCGGGGAACTTCATCGCCCAGCAGCCCCGGGAAGGCCTGTCCGAGGGGGCCATCGCCATCCTCGACGAGATGTCGCGGGACGGGTACCTCGCCTGGCTCGACGTCGCCCCGGGCGGCGGCTACACGCTGCGCCTCGTCCCGGTCACGGGCAACGCCGACGGCCTGCCCGAGGTGGTCGACGGCCCGGACTGGGAGCGGATCGCCGAGCGGATCGAGCGGCTGTCGGCCCGGCTGGGCACCCCGGTCTCCAGGGACGGCGGGTACGTCACCGTCCACGGCACGGAAGGCGTCGCCTGAGATGGGGCCGGTCACCGTCATCACGGGTGCGTCGTCGCCGGTCGGCATCGGCAGGGCGACGGCACTTCTGCTGGCAGAGCAGGGACACCGGCTGGCGCTGCTCGACGTCGACGAGGACGGGCTGGCGGAGGCGGCGAAGCTGTGCCGCGACCTCGGCGCGGAAGCGATCACCGCACGGTGCGACGTGTCGAGTACGTCGAACGTCGACGACGCGATCGGCGCCGCGCTGGCGCACTACGGCCGGGTCGACTGCCTGGTCGCGAACGCGGGAATCGCCCGGCGCAAGGACTTCGTGGACCTCACCGACGCGGACTGGGAGGAGACGCTGAGCGTCAACCTGGGCGGGGTGTGGCGGTGTGCGCGGGCGGTGCTGCCCGGCATGCTCGAACGCAACGACGGCAGCATCGTCGCCGTCTCCTCCCTGCGCGGTTACCCGTGGGGCTGGGCGCACCACGTCCACTACAGCGCCTCGAAGGCGGCCATCGAGGGCCTGGTTCGCGCCTTGGCCGTGGAGGTGGGACCGCGTGGTGTGCGGGTGAACGGCGTCTCACCCGGCTTTGTCCGCACCAACCAGTCGCTCGACCCGGTGAACTCCGCGGGTGAGGAGGGCATGCGGCGTTCGGTCGGTTACATCCCACTGCGGCGGATCGGTGAGCCGGACGACATCGCCGCGACGATCGCGTTCCTGTGTTCGGCCGCCGGACGGTACGTCGCCGGGCAGAACATCCTCGTGGACGGCGGCTTGACGCTGGGCGACCTGAGTCCGTTGGAAGCCGGCTAGCGCATGGGACTCGACGAGATCGACACACCGTTCCTGCTGCTCGACCCGGCCAAGGTGAGCCGCAACATCAGCCGGTTGCGGCGGCGGACGAGCGAGCTGGGCGTCGGGCTGCGGCCGCATGTCAAGACCGCGAAGTCACCCGACGTGGCCGGCCTGCTGTTCGACGGCGCCACCGGGCCGATCACGGTGTCGACGCTGAGGGAGGCGGAGGTCTTCGGGGCGGAGGGGTTCACCGACATCCTGTACGCCGTGGGGATCGCGCCGGACAAGCTGGCCCGCGTGCTGGCGCTGTACCGGCGGGACGTGCCCGTGGTCGTGCTGCTGGACACGGTCGAGCAGGCGCGGGCGGTGGCCGACGCGTCGCGACAGTCGGGCATCGCGATCCGGGCGTTGATCGAGATCGACTGTGACGGCCACCGTGGCGGGATCGCGCCGGAGGATCCCGCGTTGCCCGCCATCGCGGCGACCGTCGCGGACGGCGCCCGGTTGCTCGGGGTGCTGGCCCACGCGGGCGAGTCCTACTTCTGCTACCACGAGGACGCGCTCGCCGCCGCCGCGGAGGGGGAGCGGGCGGCCACCGTCCGGGCCGCGGAGGTGCTGCGCGCCAACGGGTTCGCGTGCCCGATCGTGAGCGTCGGCTCGACGCCGACCGCCCACGCCGCGAGGGACCTCACGGGCGTGACCGAGATGCGCGCGGGCAACTTCGTGTTCTTCGACCTCGTGATGGCGGGGATCGGTGTGTGCTCGGTCGACGACATCGCCGTCTCGGTCGTCGCCACGGTGATCGGGCATCGCCGCGACCGGGGCTGGATCATCACGGACTCCGGTTGGACGGCACTGTCGGCCGACCGGAGCACCGCGCGCCAGCCGGTCGACCAGGGGTACGGGCTGGCGTCCGATGTGGACGGAACGGTCCACCCGGACCTGCTGGTCGCCGATGTGACGCAGGAGCACGGCATCCTGTCCCTGCGGGCCGGAAGCGGGGCGGCGTTGCCGGACCTGCCCGTCGGCACCCGGGTGCGGATCCTGCCCAACCATGCGTGCGCGACCGCCGAGCAGCACGACCGGTACCACGTTCTCGGCGACGACGGCGCGGTGTGCGCGGTGTGGCCACGAGTGCAGGGGTGGTAGATGTTGTTCATCTCCGAGGCCGAGTCGGCGGCGCTGATCAGCGAGCAGCTCGCGTTCGACGCCGTACGCGACAGCCTCGTCGCCGCCGTGGCCGAACATGCCCGCACCTTTCCCGCGGTCGCCGGGCACGGTTCGGATCCCCGCAACGAGTTCGCGATCAAGTCCGCGGCGAGCGGGAAGGTGGCCGGGCTCAAGGTCGGCAGCTACTGGCCGGGCAACGCCGCGCGTGGTCTCGCCCGGCACAGCTCGCTGATCATGCTGCTCGACCAGGACACCGGACGGGTCGGGGCGGTGATCGAGGCGGGGGAGGTCAACGCCTACCGGACCGCGGCCGCCGACGCCGTGGCGGCGGCCGCGCTCGCCCGGCCGGACGCCGCGTCGCTGGCGATCTTCGGCTCGGGACACCAGGCGCTCTACGAATGCCTCGCGTTGAGCCGCATCCGTCCTGTCGAGACGATCCACGTCGTGGCGCGTGATCCGGGACGTGGCGCCGACTTCGTGGCGAAGCTCGCCGCCAGGAGCCTGCACGCGGTACCCGCGCAGGCGCGGGATGCCTGCCGGAGCGCCGACATCATCGTCACCGCGACGACCGCGTCGGCCCCGCTCTTCGACGCACGGTGGGTCAGGCCGGGAACGCACGTCGCGAGCATGGGCTCGGACCGGGTGGGCAAGCAGGAGCTGCCGGTCGCCCTGCTGGAGAGGGCACGCCTCTTCTGCGACCTCCCGTCGCAGTCCACGCGGATCGGCGAGCTCCAGCACATCGCCGACGAGGTCGCGGCCGGTGAGCTGGCGGTGACCTCGATCGGCGCCGTGCTGGCCGGCCGCGCGGCCGGGCGCGGCTCGAACGAGGAGATCACCGTGTTCGACAGCTCCGGGATCGCGCTCCAGGACCTGTACGTTGCGGCGGCCCTCGTCGAGGAGTGGCGCCGCCGAGCGCCGGCCTTCGAGGCAACCAGCTGAGGGCGGACGAGCCCGGGCGGTCACCGGCAGCGGCGGCGGACTCGATCACCGCGAGGTCCGCTTCGCTCAGCCGGACGCCGGTCGCGCCGAGGGACTCCTCCAGCCGCCGGCCGGGGACAAGCCTTCACGACTGGTCTCCCGGGACGGTCATCCCCTCAATCCGGCGCGTCGCCCAGGATCCGGGCAGTGACGAGTTCCGGTCTGTCCAGGGGTAGGGCGTGGGAGGCCCCTGGCACGATCTCGGTGCGGATGTGGGGGTTCACCGACTCGAGGCGTGCGACCACGTCACGGGAGCGGTGGATGAAGCTGCGTTCGGCGAGGACGATCCGGGTGGGCGCGCCGACCGAACGCAACTCCTCGTCAGTGAACAGGGGTTGCTCGGGAAGGTGCACCCGGTACTTCAGACTGCCGAAGACCAGGGGGCGCAGGGTGTGGCGCACCGTCGGGTCTCCGGACCTGATCCGGCGGAGGATCGGCTTGGGCGCGAGCCAGCGGAGCATCTCGGCGAGGCTCCAGAGGAAGAAGAAGAGCTTGCCGATCGGGGCGAATCCCGGCGGGTCGAAGACGGTGACGCTGGCAAGCCGGTCCGATGACCGGGTGGCGAGGTTCAACGCGAGCCAGCCGCCTCGGGAAAACCCGGCGAGGTGGACCTTCTCGTGGCCGAGGCCGGCGAGGACGTCGGCGAGCCAGTCCGCGCAGTCGTCGGCGTTCTGGATGGGGTGGGTCTGGGTCGAGCGTCCTGGCTCGCCGATCGAGTCGACGGCGTAGACCCGGTGCCGTGCGGCCAGACCGGCGATGAGGGGGTACCACGACAGTGACGTGCCCATGACGCCGTGCAGGAGCACGATCGGCGGGCCCGAACCGGCGCCGCTCCGCCGGACGCGGGTCGGGCCGAACCGGGTGTCGATATCCAGCTCATCGGCGGGCACGGACCACTGCCGCAGCACGGCCTCGTAGGCGGCGAAGTACCGCTCCTGCGCCTTCTGGTTGGTGAACTGTCCAAGCATCGGTGCCTCCCCAGAGTTTTATAGTGCATCTGCACGATAACACTTCGTGGCGGGTGTGGCACAGTGATCGCGTGCCGAAACGCGTTGACCACCAGCAGAGAAAGCGCGAGATCGCGGAAGCGCTGCACGGGATCGCCGCCGTGCGGGGCCTGCAGGCGGTCACGTTGCGTGCGGTCGCCGCGGAGGCCGGCATCTCGATGAACCTGGTCCAGTACTACTTCCCCACCAAGGAGGAGCTGCTGCGGTTCGGTTGGCAGCGGATCGTCGAGCTGGGCGCGGAACGCGCCGGGAAGGGCGTCGCCCCCGCGCTGGAGACCGGGGACGAACGCGCGATCATGCGGGCATACCTGCTCGGCGTCCTGCCGACCGACGAACGCGGCCGCATGCTGTGCGCGGTCCAGATCGCCTACCTCGCCGTCGACGTCACCCGCCGCAGCCTGGACCCCGGGCAGGAGGCACTCCTACCCCACCTGGTGCGCGCGCTCGCCGAACAGCTCCGGCAGGCCCAGGATCGGGGCAGGATCCAGGCGGACCTCGACCCTCGGCTCGAGGCCGACGCCCTCGCCACCATGGCCGGCGGGCTCCTCACCGGAATGCTGGTCAGGGCCTACGACACACCTCAGGCCACGGCCGTCGTCGACTACCGGCTCGGCCAGCTGTTCAGTCGGCCGCGTCGGTGAGGCGGGAGGCGCGCCCGCACCACGCTCGGAACTGGCCGACCTGCTGCGCCCGACGGCCAACCGCGCCGTCGGGTCACGACTACGGTACGACGATGAGTGTGATCAGGTGAGGGCGCGGTTCCAGGAGCTGGACTGGCGGGCGACGCCGCTGGGTGAGCTCGTCCTGCGGCGCCGGTGGGATCCGGTCTTCGACAGGGAAGTACACGAGATCAAGCTGAACGACGAGTTCCTCATGTCGAGCCTGTTCACGGTCGCCGAGGTGGAGCTGGGGCGCCTGGCGCTCGCGGGGTTGGCGGCCGGGCCGCTGGATGTGGTGGTCGGCGGGCTCGGGCTGGGCTGCACGGCACAGTCGGTGCTGGCGAACCCGGACGTCCGCCGCCTGGTCGTGGTCGACGCGCTCGGCGAGGTGATCGAGTGGCACGAGCGGGGGTTGATCCCCGCGGGCGCGGAGCTGACGGCGGATCCCCGGTGCGGTCTCGTTCAGGGCGACTTCTTCGCGATGGTGCGCACCGGCGCCGAGTTCGACCCCGCGTCGAAACCGGAGGGGCTCTGGCACGCCATCGTCGTCGATATCGATCACTCGCCGCGCCACCACCTTCATCCCAGCAACGCCGACCTGTACGAGCCGGCGGGCCTGCGGCGTCTCGCTGACCGCCTGCGCCCTGGTGGCGTGTTCGCGCTGTGGTCGAACGACCCACCGGACGAGGAGTTCACCGCCGCGCTCAGCAAGGTCTTCGCCGACGTGCGGGCCGAGATCGTCCGGTTCGACAACCCGCTGCAGCAGCGGGAAGCCAACGCCACCATCTACCTGGCGACGACGGCTTCGGTTCGATAGCAACGGAAAGTCCCGGGATCCGGTACCTGCCGCTGCAGGACGCGGACGGCTGTTAGACTGAAACTGTAGTTCCGGCACGTGGATCCAGAAGGGGGAACCCATGGACGAACCTGGTGAGCGGAAGTCCGGAACGACGCCGGGCACGGGCCCCCGCCTGATCGAGCGGGCCATCGACGTGCTGATGGTGCTCTCGAGCGGGCCGAAGACCTTCACGGGGGTCTGTCGAGGGGTCGGACTGTCGAAGGGGACCGTGCACCGGATTCTGACCGGGTTGTCCTACGCCGACTTCGTCGTGCAGAACCCGGCCACGGGGGAGTACATGCTGGGCTCGGGCTGCTACCGGATGGTGCGGGAGCTGGGCGGTACCAACGGCGGTGTCGCCGGGCTGGTGCGGCCGGTGCTCGCCGACCTGTGCGCGCAGACCGGGGAGACCGTGGTCCTGCACATCCGGGTCGGCCGCCGGCGCGTGTGCATCGAGGAGTTCGAGAGCCCGCAGTCCCTGCGCTACACGGCCGGGGTGGGCACGTCGGCGCCGCTGCACGTCGGGTCGGCGGGCAAGGTCCTGCTGGCCTGGCTCGAGGAGAAGGAGCTGCGCGCGCTGCTCCCGGACCAGCTCGAGCGGCTCACGGAGGCGACGATCACCGACTGGCCGGTTCTGCTCGACGAGCTGGGGACCGTGCGGTCGCAGGGCTGGGCCGAGAGTCACGGCGAGCGGGTCGGCGGCGCGTTCGCGGTGTCCGCTCCGGTCTTCGACGACCGGGCGCAGGTCGTCGCGTGCGTCAGCGTTCTCGGCCCCGAGGCCAGGTTGACCAGGTCGAGGTTCATCGAGCTGCGGCGGGCGACCGTGGCCGCCGCGGCCGGTGCGGGCGCGATGATCGGCGCACCGCAGCGTGACGGCGCCGAGTCGGAGCGCGACGCGGTTCTGGAGTCCTGACTGGCGGGTCGAGCCGGTCGGCTCGAGCGCGCGCCCAGCGGCGATCCCTGTCCGGATCGGCCGCTCACTTGTCCAGGTTTCTTGTGAGGGCACGGACTCCGTGAGGAGCCGGGCGCGGGGTCGGCCACGTCGCCGGTCCTGTTGATCGAGGGTTCCCGTCCTGAGTTGTTCCGTGTTACGGTCCGAGAGTACCGGTCAGTGGAAATCGGATCGATGGAGATCTTATGCGTGCTCACCGTGTGGTCAGGTTCGCGCCGGTGGCGGCCGCCTTGCTCGCCGCCGTCGCATGTGGTTCAGGCAACCAGACCGGTACCGGCGTGGGCGCCGGCGCCGGCGCCGGGGACACCGTGCAGGTCGGCCTCGTCATCCTCTCCGGCCCCGTCGGCGCCAACGAGGACCACATGAAACAGGGCTTCGAGATCGCCAAGCAGGACATCGTCGCCGACGGCGGGCCGAAGATCGACCTCGTCACGTGCGAGGACCAGGTCAACGTCGACCAGAGCACGGCGTGCACCCGCAAGCTCATCTCCCAGAACGGCCTCAACGCGGTCATCCTCGACACGGCCAGCCCGGCGGCCCTCGCCGACGCGGCGATCACCGGGCGATCCGGGGTCGTGGCGCTGCTGCCCTCGCAGCGGGACACGGCGCTGACCGAGCAGGGCACGAAGAACCTCTTCCGCACAGGGATCTCCGGCGCCGTCGAGGTGGAGAAGGTCACGCCCGAGATCACGAAGTCCCTGAAGCCGAAGACGGTCGGCATCCTCGCGGAGAACAACTCCTTCGGCCAGGACGAGCTGGAGCGGTTCACCAGCGCCTTCAAGTCCAGCGGCGTGCCCGTCGTCTACTCCGCCTCGTTCGACGCCACGCAGACGGACTTCAGCCCGGAGCTGACCAAGGTCAAGTCGGCCGCGCCCGACGTCCTCGTGATGATCGGCGAGGCCAACCACGGCGCGCTGATCGCCCAGCAGGCCAAGACCATCGGCGTCCCCTCGAAGCTCGTCGCCAGCTCCGGGATGACGAGCCCGGACCTGCTCACCCTGAGCAAGGGTGCGATGGACGGCCACTACGCGTGGTCGACGTTGCCGATGGCCACGGGCGCGTCCCAGGACTTCGCGAAGAAGTTCCAGGACAAGTACGGCGAGGCGCCCTCCAGCATCTCGGCGGAGGCCTACACGGCGCTGCGCACGCTCGTCACCGCGATCCAGAAGGCCGGCACCCAGGACCCCGACAAGCTCGCCGAGGCGCTGTCCAAGGTGAGCTGGGACAGTCCTATCGGGACGGTGAAGTTCGACGACAAGGGTCAGAACGTCAACGCCGCCGGCGAGCTGCAGCTGGTGAAGGGTGACACGTTCGTGCCGGTCGGCTCGGCCGCGAAGTAGCGGGAGGCGCGATGCACCTGTTTCTCGCACAGCTGGTCAACGGCGTGGTCCAGGGCGCCGTGTACGTCCTGGTGGCCATCGGGTTGAGCCTCGTGTTCGGCGTCCTGAAGGTGGTGAACTTCGCCCACGGCGAGTTCTACGTGGTCGGCGGCTTCGCGGCCTACGTCGCCACCACCACCTTCGGGTGGCCGTACTGGCTGGGCGTGGTGCTCGCCGCCGTGGCCGGGCTCGTGGTCGGCGGGGTCGCGGAACGCCTCGCGATCCGGCCGCTGCGCAAGGCCCCCGAGGACTCGGTGTTCCTGTCGACGTTCGGGCTGTCGCTCGTGCTGCTCTACGGCGTCAAGCTGCTCCTCGGCGGCCGGCCGCGCCCGGTGCCGACGTCGTTCGAACGGAACTTCTCCTTCGGTGGCGTCGTCATCAGCTCGCAGCAGATCTTCGTGCTGGTGGTGACGGCCGTGCTCGTCTGCGTGCTCTTCCTTGCGCTGCAACGGTCCTACCTCGGGCTGATGTTGCGTGCGGTGGCGCTCGACCGGTCCACCGGTGCGCTGATGGGACTCAACGTCGAACGGCTGTACTGGGGCGCCTTCGCGGTCGCCGCGGCGCTGGCCGCGGTCGCCGGGGCCGCGGTGGCGCCGATGTTCAGCATCAACCCGTTCTCCGGCCAGGACATCCTGATCACCGCCTTCATCGTCGTGGTCATCGCCGGGCTCGGCAGCCTGCCGGGCGCGGTGATCGTCGGGCTGGGGCTGGGCGTGGCCGAGGCGATGGCCGCCGGGTACCTGCCGGAGGGCAGCAGGCAGTGGGTGCCGTACGTGCTCGTGGTGGCGGTGCTGCTGCTCCGGCCGCAGGGGCTGTTCCCGGGCCGGGGCGTGGCGCGGGCGGTGGCGGCGTGAGCGCGCGGGAGCCGGAACGGTTGTGGGCGCGGCGGTTGCGGTCGGGGGGAACCGGCGCGCTGGTCGCGGCGGTCCTGCTCGCCGTCGGCCTGCTGGCGCCCGTCGTCGCCCCCGGCGACTTCAACCTCGAGCTGATGGAACTGGTCGTCATCTACAGCGTCGTCAGCATGAGCCTGAACCTCATGGTCGGCTACCTCGGATACCTGCCGTTCAGCCAGATCGCGTTCTTCGGCGTCGGCGGCTACGCCGGGGCCATCGTGGCGCAGGGGCTGACCACCAACCTGTGGGCCTGCCTCGGCATCGCGGTCGGCGTCGCCGTGGTGGTCAGCTACGTCATCGGCCGGCTGACCCTGCACCTGCGCGGCCTGTACTTCGCGATCATCACGATGGCGCTCGCCGAGCTCTTCGGGCTGATGGTCACCGATCTCAGCTCGATCACGGGCGGCACCAACGGGATCATCTTCTCCGGGGTGCTGACGCTGCCCCTGCCCGGCGCGACGATCGAGCTCGCGGACTACGAGACCGCCTACACGGTCACCCTGGTCTTCTCGGTGGTCGTGGTCGTGTCGCTCTGGCTGCTCGCGCGGTCCGGGCTCGGCCGGGTGGCGCGCTCGGTGCGCGACAACGAGGCGCTCGCGCGAAGCCTCGGCGTGCGCACGACCGCCCTGAAGCTGGGTGCGTTCGTCCTCGCGTCGGCGGTCGCCGCGGTGGCCGGGGTGCTGTACTTCGCGTACTTCGCGTTCGTCAGTCCCGGCACGTTCGGGCTCCAGGCGTCCCTGTTGCTCCTGCTCATGATCGTCCTCGGCGGCAAGACCTCGTTCTGGACCCCGATGGTCGGCGCCGTCCTGTTCGAGGTGATCCCCAACGTCGTGTCGCTGAGCGACGACGTGAAGTGGTTGCTGTTCGGCGCCGTGATGGTCCTGGTGGTCACGGTGCTGCCCGACGGCATCGGCGGGGCGGCGGCGCGGCTGTACCGCTACGTGCGGGACCGGATCCGCGGGAGGACAGGCCGGCACGAGGAGGAGCTGCTGGCGTGGTTGCGGGCCGCCGTGACCGCGCCCAGCCGGGTCCTCGACGGCTCGGTGGCCCTGGCCGTGCACGGCGTCGGCAAGGACTACGGCGGCGTGCGGGCGTTGGACGAGGTCAGCTTCGAGCTCGGCGCCGGCGGCGAGGTGCTCGGGCTGATCGGGCCGAACGGTTCCGGCAAGACCACGATGTTCAACGTCATCAGCGGGTTCGTGCGCCCGGACCGCGGCCGGGTCGAGCTGGCCGGCACCGACATCAGCGCGCTGCCTCCCGAGCGCATCGCCGGGCTCGGGCTGGTCCGCACCTTCCAGGAGGAGGCGGCGTTCCCCACGCTGACCGTCGCCGACTGCGAGCTGGTGGCGCGTGCGGCGGGCCGCGCGGAGGGCTTCCTCGGCCTGGTGCGGCACGCGATCCGCACGCCCGCGGGGACCGCACCGGGGACGGCGACGGCCGTGGGGGAGCTGTCCCACGGCAGCCAGCGGCTCCTGGCCATCGCGCTGGCATTCGCGTCCGCGCCGTCGGTGATCCTGCTCGACGAGCCCGCCGCCGGCCTCGGACCCGACGAGGCGGAGGCCGTCTCCGCGATGATCCGCCTCGCGAGCGACCACGGCGTCTCCGTCGTGCTCATCGAGCACCACATGGAGATGGTCATGGACGTCTGCGACCGCGTGGTCGTGCTGGGCAGCGGTCGGCAGCTCGCGGCCGGCACGCCGGAGGAGGTCACCTCGGACGCGTCCGTCGTGGACGCCTATCTCGGCTCGTTCGGCCGGCAGGCGGCCACCCAGCCCCAGCAGGAGGTCGGAACGCCATGAGCACACCACTGCTGCAGGTCACCGGGATCACCGCGGGCTACGGCCGCGGCAGCGTCCTGCGGGACCTGACGATCGAGGTGCCGGAACGGTCCGTCGTCGCGGTCATCGGGCCCAACGGGACGGGCAAGACCACCCTCCTGCGCTGCGTCAGCGGCGTGGTGCGGCCGACCGCGGGAACCGTCGCCCTGGCCGGGGAGCACATCCACCGGTTGCGCCCCAACGCGATCGTCGCCCGCGGGATCGCCCACGTGCCGCAGGGCCGGCAGCTCTTCGGAACCCTCACCGTCGCCGAGAACCTGCGCCTCGGCGGGCACGCCGCGCGGCACCGCGACGACCTGGACCGCCGCATGGCCGAGCTCTGTGAGACGTTCCCCATCGTCGCCGAGCGGCGCGACGCCCTGGCGGGAACGCTCTCCGGCGGGCAGCAGCAGATGGTCGCGATCGCGCGCGGGCTGATGTCCGATCCCCGGCTGCTGCTGCTCGACGAGCCGTCGGTCGGTCTCGCCCCGACCGTGATCGACGACGTCGCGAAGCTCGTGGCCGGGTTGCGGGAGAGCGGGCGGACGGTCCTGCTCAGCGAGCAGAACGTGCCGCTGGCGCTGGCCCTCGCCGACCACGTGTACGTCATCGCCCAGGGGTCGGTGATCGCGCACGGCGCACCGGGGGAGATCGGCGACATGGCGGAGATCCGGCGCGCCTTCCTCGGGATGGCCGCGCCGGAGGGGAGCCCCGCGTGAGCGGTACCTGGTTCGGGTTGCTGCTCGGCAGCCAGCGGAAGGCGGCGGCGTCGTTGTACGCGACGGTGCGCACGGAGGCGTCGGCCGCGCTGGAGGCGGGGATGCGCGTGCTGGTCGCGCCCGAGCACCTGCACGCGGAGCCCTACGCCATGCTGCGGCCCTGGCCGCTCCTGGCCGCGCTGCGTGCGGACCTCGGCGAGTTCGCCGCCGTCGGCTCGGTGATCGCGGGGCTCACCTCCGTGACACAGCTGGCCGGGGACCTCGCCACCGTCGGGTCGATCGGCACCGGCCCGGTCGGTGTCGCACTGGCGGCGGGCTACCGGGCCGACGACTTCGCCGCGGCCGGCCGGTCCCACGAGGACCGGTTCCGGCTCCGGGCGGCGATGCGCCGGGACCTGGTGGCGCGGGAAGTGTTGCCCGCACACCTGCTCTGGTCGGCCGCCGGCACCGTCACGGCGGCTCGTCAGGCCACAGTGGACGGTGCGGTCTGGTACGGCGCGCCGTCGGTCGCGATCGAGACGCACCGCCGGATCACCGACGCCGCCGGCCGCGGGGTGCTGCGGTGCGACGTGCTGCTGGGGGCGACCGGGGCCGACGTCCGGCGCGGCTGGGAGCGCTACGTCGCGCCCAAGTACGGCGCGCTGTCCGACTGGGGCTACTCCGGCGGCTCCGGCGCGGTGCTCGCCGGTACCGCCGAGCAGGTGGCGGATCGCCTGGCAGCCGTGCTCGCGGAGGTGGACCCGGCCGGCATCGTCGTCCGGCTGTGCTGGCCCGACATGGACGGGCCGACCGCGGCCGAGCACGTGCGCGACTTCGGTGCACGGGTGCTGCCCCGGCTGGCGAGCGTGACCGGAGTGCTCGAACCACCGTCCACAGGGAGAGATCGATGGACCTCGCGTATCTGATCCGGCGTGCCGCACGCCAGTTCCCCGACGCGCCCGCGGTGGCGGACCGGAGCACGCTCCGGCCGCTGGCCGACGTGGTGGACCGGGCCGAGCGGTTCGCGAACTCCCTGGACGCGCTGGGCGTCCCCGAGGGCGCGCCGGTCGGGGTCCTCATGGAGAACCGGATCGAGTACCCGGAGGTCGACCTCGGGCTCGCGCTCGGCCGGCGGGTCCGCGTCGCGTTGAACAGCCGGCTGCACCGCGACGACTTCCGGTACGCGCTGAACGACTGCGACGCCAGGGCGCTGGTCCACTCGGCCGCGTTCGCCGAGGACGCCGCCGCGCTCGCCGACGAGCTGGGCCTGGTCGCGATCAACCTCGACGAGCCGCAGTCCGGCGAGCGGAGCTACCGCCGGCTGGTCGCGGAGGCGTCGGCGACGCCGGTGGTGCGGTCGGGCGAGGGCGAGGACCCGGCCTGGATCAGCTACACCTCCGGCACCACCGGACGGCCCAAGGGCGTCGTGCTCAGCCACCGCGCCGTGGCGCAGGTGGCGTTCAACCTGTTGCTGGAGCTGGGTCCGGTCGACCGGGGCGAGCGCACGGTGCTGACCCAGCCGCTCTCGCACGGCGCGGGCTACTTCGTGCTCCCGCAGCTGATCGCCGGTGGCGGGGTCTACGTGATGTCCGGTTTCGACGCCGACGAGGTCGTCCGGGCGTCCACGCTGCCCGGGGTGACGACGCTGAAGGCCGTGCCCGCGATGTTCCCCCGGCTGCTGGACGTCTGCGACGGCGGGCGCACCCCGTTCGGCTACCGGACGGTGATCTACGGCGCCGCCCCGATGCCGGGCCCTGTCCTGGAACGCGCGCTCGATCGGCTCGGGCCGGTGCTCGTGCAGATCTACGGCCAGTCGGAGGCGCCGGTCACGCTGACCTGCCTGCACAAGGAGGACCACGCGCGGCCGGGCGAGCACCGGGGCTCAGCGGGCCGGCCGTGGCGCTCGGTGGCTCTGCAAGTGCGGGACCCCGACGGGGCGCCGGTGCCGACGGGCGAGATCGGGGAGGTGACCATCCGAGGGTCCCACCACATGAGCGGGTACCACAACCTCGCCGAGGCCACGGCCGACGTGGTGCGGGACGGCTGGATCTGGACCAGGGACATGGGCCGCGTCGACGAGCTCGGATACGTGCACCTGGTCGGCCGGAAGGACGAGATGATCAACTCCGGCGGGTTCAACATCTCGCCGCGCGAGGTGGAGCACGTCCTGCAGAACCACCCCGCGGTCGAGGAGTGCGTGGTCGTCGGGTTGCCCGACGACCACTGGGGCACGGCGGTGAACGCCCTGGTGCGCCTCAACACCGGCGCGGAGGTCACGGCCGACGAGCTGCTCGCCTTCGCCCGGCCGCGCCTGACCTTCCGCACCCCGAAACGCCTGCTGCTCACCGAGGGCATACCCAGGAACCCCTACGGCAAGGTCGACCGCGCGCGGGTGATCAGCGCGCTGGCGGAACCGAACGGAGTCGTCGATGACGCGCACAGCTGAACGGCTCGCCGAACGCGCCCGCGGCACGGTGGGCGAGGACGAGTACGAGGCCCTTCGCGCACTGACGTTGACGAACATCGCCGCCGCGGCGGGCGAGCGGGGCTCCATGGCCGAACTCGCGCGGCGGCTGCCGCTGGACGCCGGGCAATCCCCGGGCGAGGCCGCGTTCCAGTTCGCCGCCCAGCTGCACGCGCGGACGCAGGACGACTTCTTCCCCGAGGGCCGGGTGCACGTGGGGGCGATCGTGCTCGCCGCCACCCTCGCGCTGGCGGAGGAGGCGGGGGACCGGACCCTCGACTGTCTCGCCGCGGGCTACCGGGTCATGTGCGACGTCTCCGCGTCGTACTCCACCGAGGCCCAGCGGGCGGGCCTGCGACCGTCCGGGGTCTTCGGGCCCTTCGGCGCCGCCGCCGCGGCGGCGACGGCGCTCTCGTTCTCACCCGCCGAGACCGTGAACGCGATCGCGCTCGCGGCGGCGGCGTGCGGCGGCCACAACCAGGCGTGGATCTCCAGCACCGACGAGTGGATCCTCGAGGTGGGTGCCGCCGCGAGGGCCGGCGTGGAGGCCGCCCTGTTCACCCGTGCCGGCGCCCGTGCCGCGCCGGAGGCGTTCGAGGGGGCCGCCGGCTGGGCCGCGGCCCACTTCCGCGAGCCGGGCGCCGGCGCGCTCGCCCGCCACGTGGCCGGGCCCGTCACCGACGCCCGGGTCGTGGCGGTCAAGCCGTACCCCGTCAGCGGTATCGCGCAGGTGGCCACCGACCTGGCCTGCGGGCTGCACACCGCGCTCGCCGGGCGTCGCCCGAGCGCGGTGCGGGTCCGGCTGTCCGCGATCGAGTCGGCGTACCCGGGTTCGGCCAACACCGGCCCGTTCACGTCCCGGTCCGGGGCATTGATGAGCGTGGCGTTCTGTGTCGCGTGTGGACTGCTCGACGGCCGGGTCCGGCTGGACCGGCTGGAGAACCCGGGAACCGACGACCTGCGCGAGCTGCTCGCGGTGGTGGACATGGCGGCCGATACCGAGCTGCCCGAGAACGAGTCGAGAGTCGAGGTGGACGTGGACGGCGTGACCCTCGTACGGACCGGGCGAGCGGCGGACCTGCTCTTCCCGGGCTGGCCGGCACTGCGCGCGGACACCGAGGCCCTCGCCCGGCGCAGCGAGGCGGACCCGGGCGTCGTGGCGGACGCCGCCGCCGAGCTGGGGCGCGCGCGGCCGGACGCGGTGGTGCTGCGCCGGTTGCTGTCCGCGCCCCGGCCGACCGCTCCACAGTCGACACCACAGCGGGCCGAGGTCGCGTCGTGACCGGCGTCGAGGTGGCGGGGGTCGGCATGCACCCGTTCGGTCGCTTCCCCGAGAAGGCGTTGAAGGACCTGGTGCGCGAGTCCACCGCGCGGGCACTCGCGGACGCCGGCATCGGGATCCGGGACGTGCAGGCCGTGTACGCCTCCAACGGCATGGCCGGCCTGTTGCAGGGCCAGGAACAGATCCGCGGCCAGTCGGCGCTGCGCGACATCGGCATCGAACGGGTTCCGATCGTCAACATCGACAACGCCTGCGCCGGCGGGTCGAGCGCCTTCCGCGAGGCGGTGCTCGCCATCCGCGCGGGCGCGGCCGACACCGTGCTCGCCGTCGGGTTCGAGAAGATGTTCGTCGCCGACCGCGACCGCTCGCTGGCCGCGTTGGAGACCGCGGCGGACATCGAGCTCACCGGCGGCCTCGGTCTCCAGTTCACCGCCATCTACGCCATGCGGCTGCGCAAGCGGATCGACGCCGGCCTGCTGCGCGAGCGGGACCTCGTCGACGTCACGGTGAAGAACCACTACAACGGCTCGCTGAACCCGAACGCCCAGCACCGCAAGCCCGTCACCCCCGAGCAGATCCTCGAGTCGCGCCCGATCGCCGACCCGCTGACCCTGTTGATGTGCAGCTCCTTCAGCGACGGTGCCGCGGCGGTCGTGCTGCGCAGGGCCGGCACCGGCACCGTCGAGGGCCGGCCGCGGGTCCGCGTCGCCGCGGCGGCCGCCGCCTCGGGCTACACGGCGGGACCGGAGGACGACCTCCCGTCCACCGCCACCACCTGCGCGACCTCCGCGTACGAGCAGGCCGGGCTGGGTCCGGACGCGGTCGACGTGGTCGAGGTGCACGACGCGATGGCCCCCGGCGAGCTGCTGTACTACGAGCAACTCGGCCTGTGCGAGGTGGGGCAGGCCGGCGACCTGCTCGCCTCCGGCGCCACCGCGATCACCGGCCGGATCCCCGTAAATCCCAGCGGTGGCCTGTCCGCCCGGGGCCATCCCGTGGGCGCCACCGGGCTCGCCCAGCTGTGCGAGCTGGTGTGGCAGCTGCGCGGCGAGGCCGGTGCCCGGCAGAGCAACCAGCCGCGCGTCGCCCTCGCGCAGAACAGCGGCGGCTGGCTGTCGGGCGAACCCGCCGCCTGCAACGTACACATCCTGGAACGGGTGGACGCATGGACGTGAGACGCGTGGACCTGGCGAAGGTGTTGGCCGTGACGCCGTTCCCCCAACGGCCGCGGCTCGACCACGAGGCGGGCCGGCTGGTGGGGACCCGGTGCGGGAACTGCGGCGCGGTGTCCTGGCCGGGACGTCCGGTCTGCCAGCGGTGCGGCGCGGTCGACGCCCGGGAGATCGCGCTGTCCGACGAGGGCACGCTGATCACCTACACCACGGTGTGGGTGCGGCGGCCGGGGCTGCCGACGCCCTACGTGCTGGGCCAGGTCGACCTGGCCGACGGCGTCCGGATCTTCGCGCACGGCAGGGGCCTCACCGAGGAGCACCGCGTGCCGCTGCCGGTCCGCCTGGTGCTGCTCGACGACCCCGACGCCGTGCCGCCGTTCGTCTTCGAACCGAGGGAGAACCGATGACAGCCGACCTGGCGGTGGACCGCGAGGCACTGCTCGCCGCCGTCCGCGACTTCGCCGAGCGGGAGATCGCGCCCCGCGTCGGCGCGTACGACCGCGAGGAGAGGTTCCCGGTCGAGCTCGTCCGCGAGGTCGCCGGGCTCGGCTGGCTCGGCGCCGTGATCGACCCCCGCTACGGCGGGCTGGGCCTGGACTGGCTGACCTTCACGCAGCTGATCGAGGAGGTCTCCCGGACCTGCCACATCATCGGCCTGGCGATTTCGATGCCCAGCGGGCTCGTCGGCGCCGGCATCCTTCGCTACGGGACCGAGGAACAGAAGCAGCGCTGGATCGCGCCCCTGGTGAGAGGCGAGTCGTTCGCGGGCGCCGGGGTCACCGAACCCGGCGGAGGGACCGACGTGGCCAGCATGACCACCCGGTGCCGCCGGGAGGGCGACGAGTACGTGATCAACGGGGCGAAGGCGTGGATCAGCATGCTCGACACAGCAGACTGGTTCCTCACCTTCGCCACCCTCGACCCCGCCAAGGGCCGCGACGGGGTCTGCGCGTTCGTGGTGGAGCGCGACCGGGCCGGCCTGACCACGTCGCCGTACCGGAACAAGCTGGGCTTCCGGCCGCTCGCCACGGGCGATCTGGTGCTCGACGAGGTCCGGGTGCCGGTCGGGAACCGCATCGGCGCGGAGGGCGAGGGCTACCGGGTCGCCATGGCGGCGGTCGAGACCGGGCGGCTGTCGGTCGCGGCGCGCGCCCTCGGGTTGGCGCAGGCCAGCCTGGACGCGTCGGTCTCCTACGCCAGGCTCCGGCACGTCCTCGGTCAGGAGATCGGCCGGTTCCAGCTCGTGCAGTCCATGATCACGGACATGGTCGTCGGCGTGGAGGGAGCCCGGCAGCTGCTCTACGAGCTGGCGAGGGACCGCGACGCGGGCGTGGCCCGGCCCCGGCGCAGGGCGAGCCTGGCCAAGATGCACGCCAGCGACGTCGCGATGGCCGCGGCCACCAGCGCGGTGCAGATCCACGGTGCCTACGGGATCTCCGAGGACTACCCCGTCGCCCGGTACTTCCGGGACGCCAAGGTGTTCCAGATCGTCGAGGGCAACAACCAGTTGCACCGCGGCATGGTTGCCGAGTACGCCCTCGGCTACCGGGACCCCGACCGCTGAGCCGGCGACATGTCCAGCACCTTCGTCCAGCAGAGCCGCCGGGTCGTCACCGGTGAGGGCGCGCTCGACCGGTTGCCGGCCGAGCTGGCGGCCTGCGGGATCAACCGCGCCCTGGTGATCTGCGGTCCGCACGTCGCGGCCGGCCCGGCGCTGGCTTTGGTCGAGGCCGCCGCCGGCCCGGCCCTGGCCGCCCGCTTCGACCGCTGCTCCGGCAACGCCCCGCTCGGGGTCGTGGACGAGATCGTGCGGGAGGCCCGAGAGTCCCAGGTGGACGGTCTGGTCAGCGTCGGGGGCGGCAGCGTGCACGACGCCGCCAAGGGCGCGTCCGTGTTGCTCGGCGAGGGCGGGCGACTGGCCGACCACGCCACGAGGTTCGTGCCGCCGGACCAGCTCGTCGTCCCTCCGCTCCGCGGCCGGCGAATCCCGATCGTCGCGATCGGCACGACGTTGTCGGCGTCGGAGGCGACGATCTCGGCCGGGTTCGCCGATCCGGCCACCCGCACCAAGATCGTCGTGGTCGACGCGGCCGCACCGGTGCGCTCGGTGATCCTCGACCCGCGGCTCGCCGCCACCACGCCGCGTGCGGTGCTCGCGGCCTCGGCCGGCAACGCGCTCAACCACTGCGTGGAGGCGATCCTCTCGCGTGGCCACGGCCCGATGACCGACGCGCTCGCGAGCTCCGCGTTGCGCCTCCTGACCGAGTCCGCCGCGGACGCGGTCGGTGGTGACCTCGCGGCGCTGGCCGCCTGCCAGGTCGGCGCCTACCTGTCCGGGTTGGCGATGCCCGCCGAAGGGCTGGGCGTCAACCACGCGGTGTGCCACGTCCTCGGGGTCCACGGCGCAGGGCACGGCGCGGCCAACTCCGCGATGCTTGTCCACGGCATGCGCTTCAACGAACCGTACACAGCGGACCGGCAGCCGGTCCTGGCCGGAGCGATGCCGGCGACCGGGCTCGGCGTGAACGAGTCCGTGCGGGCACTGCTCGACGAGATCGGCGCGCCGACGCGGCTGCGGGAGGTGGGGGTCGATCGCGACGCGATGCCGGAGATCGCGGCGCTGGCGCTGCACGATCGGCACATGTTCGCCAACCCCCGGCCGGTGCACGATGCGAAGGAGCTGGAAGAACTGCTGCGGGAGGCATGGTGAGCGAGCTCGTCGAACGCTTCCAGGCCGGGGACGTGCGGGCACTGGCCCGCGCGATCAGCCTGGTCGAGCGCGCCGACCCCGACGCCGCCACCCTGCTCGCGGACCTGCGGGCGGTCGCCGGCCCGCAGCCACCCAGGGTCGGGGTCACGGGAGCCCCGGGCGCCGGGAAGTCCACCCTGCTCGGCGCCATGATCCGGGTCGCGCGGCGCGACAAGCGCAGCGTCGCGGTGCTGGCCGTCGATCCCAGCTCGCCGTTCTCCGGCGGTGCGCTGCTGGGCGACCGGCTTCGCATGGACGAGCACCTGCTGGATCCCGGCGTCTACGTCCGCAGCATGGGCGCGCGCGGGCAGCTCGGCGGCCTGGCACCCGGCGCCGCCGAGGCGGCGTGGTTGCTGGGCGCGCACGGCTTCGCCGAGGTACTGGTGGAGACGGTCGGCACCGGACAGTCGGAGCTGGACCTGCCGTCCCTGGTCGACACCACCGTCCTGGTGCTCAACCCGAACGCCGGCGACGCGATCCAGCTGGAGAAGGCGGGAGTCCTCGAGGTCGCCGACGTGTACGTGGTCAACAAGACCGACCTGCCCGGCGCCGACCGGCTCGTCCGGGATCTCCACACGATGCTCGGCCTCGGCACCTGCGGTTCCTGGGTGCCCAGGGTGGTCGCCACCGTGGCCAACCGGCCGGACGGCTCCGTCGAGCAGGTGTGGGACGCCGTTCGCGAGCACCGTGCCTTCCTGGCGGACCACCCCGAGGGCCGGGCCTTGGCGGCCGGCAAGGTCCGCGAGTCGGCGGCGGCGCTCGTGGCGGCCCGCGCCCGAGCGTGGGCGCTGGCCGCGTGCGAGCGGGACGGCTCCCTCACTGCGGTGGACGGGCGGCGTTCGCCCCACGTCATCGCCGACCGGCTGCTGGAACTCGCCGGGTGCCGGGCCGGGGAGCACACAAGCAATCACCACGTCAGGGGAAGGCAGGCATGACAACAGTCGACGAACCCGACGAGATCGCTGCTCGACACGACCGGTGGCTGGCCGAGCATGACGACGAGCTCGCCGAGGGCTGGACGAAGGACTTCCAGACCTCCAGCGGGATCCCCGTCAAGCCGCTCTACACGCCGCAGGACCTGGCCGAGCGGGGCTGGTCCTACAACCGCGAGCTCGGTTTCCCCGGAGAGGAGCCCTACACCCGGGGGTTCACGCCGGGCGGCTACCGGGCGCAGCTGTGGAAGATGGAGATGTACGCGGGCTTCGGCTCGGCGGAGGACGCCAACGCGAGGTACCGGTATCTCATCGAGCAGGGCAGTACCGGCGGGGTGTCGATCGCCCTGGACCTGCCGACCCAGATCGGGCTCGACTCCGACGACGAGATGGCGCGCGCGGAGGCCGGCCAGATGGGCGTGGCGCTCTCGTCGTTCGCCGACGTGGAGCGGATGTTCGACGGGATCCCCCTGGAGAAGGTCGGGCACATCTTCACCACGGCCAACGCGATCGGCCCGATCGCGGCGGCGTGGTTCCTGACCCTGGCGGAGAAGCAGGGCATCTCGCCGTCGAGCTTCGCCGTGCAGATCCAGAACGACCCGATCAAGGAGTACATCGCCCGCGGCACCCAGTTCCTGCCGATCGAGGCCGCCGTGCGCCTGGCCACCGACATGCTCGCCTACGTCAACCAGGAGGCGCCGACCTGGCTGCCGATCAGCGTTTCCGGGTCGCACATGAAGCAGGCGGGCTCCACGTGCGTGCAGGAGGCGGCGTTCACCATCTGCAACGGGATCGCCTACGTCGAGACGTGCCTGGCCAAGGGCATGCGCATCGACGACTTCGGCAGCAGCATCGAGCTGCACTTCTGCACGGAGATGGACTTCTTCGAGGAGATCGCGAAGTACCGGTCCGTGCGGGCGGTCTGGGCGCAGCTGGTGCGCGAGCGGTTCGGCGGCACGACCGCGAAGGCGCAGCACTTCCGGCTGCACGCCGCCACCTCCGGCCGACCGCTCACCGCCCAGCAGCCGCTGAACAACATCTCGCGGATCACCCTGCAGATCCTGGCGCAGGTCCTCGGTGGCTGCGAGCAGACCCGGACGGCATCCTTCGACGAGGCGCTGGGCATCCCGACCGAAGAGGCCGCGCGCACGTCGATCCGGGCCAACCAGGTGATCGCCTACGAGACCGGTGTTCCGTACACAGTGGACCCGCTCGCCGGCTCGTACTACGTGGAGTCCCTCACGCACGAGTTCCGCCGGCGCATCTGGGACGAGATCGACCGCGTCGACAAGATGGGCGGAGCCGTGGAAGCCACGCGGCAGGGCTACTTCCAGCAGCACCTCGCCGACGGCGCCTACCGCGACCAGGTCCAGGTCGACTCCGGCGAGAAGGTCATCGTGGGCGTGAACAAGTTCCAGCTGGACGAGGAGCCGTCGCTGCCGGTGTTCGAGGTGGACCAGGCCGGCATCGACCGGCAGATCGCGCGGCTGGACCAGCTCCGTCGCGACCGGGACGGTTCGGCTGTCGCGCGTTCGCTGCGCCGGCTCGCCGAGGTGTGCGCCACGGACGAGAACGTGATGCCCGCGGTGCTCGACTGCGTGCGGAACTACGCCACCACTGGTGAGATAGCCGGAGTGTGGCGGTCGGTCTTCGGTGACTACCGATCGGAGATGACTCGACTGTGAACACGCCCCCCATCCGGGTAGTGGTGAGCAAGATCGGACTCGACGGCCACGACCGCGGTGCGAAGGTGATCGCCCGCGGCCTGCGCGACGCCGGGATGGAGGTCATCTACACCGGGCTGCGCCGCCGCCCCGACGAGCTCGCGGAGATCGTGTTGCAGGAGGACGCGCAGGTCATCGGCCTGAGCATCCTCTCGGGAGCCGTGGTGCCCCTCAGCGCGGCGATGGTCGACGCGCTGCGGGCCCGCGGCCTCGAGGACGTCTTGGTGCTCGTGGGCGGCATCGTGCCCCCCGCGGTGCGCGATCAGCTGCGCGAACTGGGCATCGAGGGCGCCTTCGGCCCCGGCACCGCCATCGAGGAGATCGTCCGATTCACTCGAGAGCGTGTCCGCCGCTAACCTGACAACGCCACCCTCGAACCGTCCGAGGTCTGGCGATCCCGTTAGTCGTGCCCGTCAAGGTGCTTCATTGATTCGTCGTTTGTAGGTGGAGGGAGTCTCCCGCAGTGCCTGGCGAAGGATCGAGCGAACGCCCCGACGTCGTCGAACCCCACGGCGATGGACACCTGTACGGGCAGGTGTGCGGGTTGCTACAGCAGTTGCCGCGGGCGCCGGAGCAGCCGTTTCCCGGCGCAGCCAGCGAGGCGGAGCTGACCGACCTTGCTCGCAGACTGAAGACCGGCCTGCCCGAGGACCTGGCTGCCTGGCTACGGGTCTGCAAGGGAGAGGCGATCGGGCCTGGCGGGGTCTTCGGCGCTCGACCTGACAACGAGGCAAACGACATGGCCGCCCGGCTTGCGCTGTACCCGCAATGGCGATCCAAGGGATGGTTGCCGGTGGCCGGGGACGGATGCGGCAACTGCTACGTGCTACTCACAGCCGGCCCGCTGACCGGCTTCGTCGCCTTCGTCGACACCGCAGACGCCCCCGCCCGTCTCGACTACGTCGTCGCCACGAGGCTCTGGCGGTTTCTTCTCTTCCTGTTCAGACGTGAACTCGGCGCATCCGGATGGCCATTCGACCCCCGGGCAGTCCTGGCCGAAGACCCCGGCCTCGCCAAAGCCCCGACCGAACTCCTCCCGTGGAGCGACCGCTGACCGGCGTCCAGCAATCGCGACGCCCGGCGTCGTCCAGTGGCAGGGTGGCCCCGGTCACCTGATCCGTCCTCGCGGCGTCGATCGATCGGAGTGGGTGCTCTGGCACTCCTTGGAGCCGGGTGGGGTCGCGCCTGGACGCGACCAGCGCGGCTATCCGCGCGATGATCTCTTCGCTGTCCCGCGTCGGCCCCCTCAGGTGGCTGCCTGCGGGAGCCTGGGCACGATACGAATCTGATTCGCGTGCTCGAAACAACAAACAAGGGCCCGTAAACGGCTCCCAGCGTCGGACTAACGCAGGCCTCACCCGACCATGGACCACCGACGTCGGCGGGCAACCAGCACTGATTTTCAGCCCTCAACGGGCCTCCCACCAGGGGAGGACCTGACTGACGCCGATGGCGGGTTGATCAGACCCACCCCAACTGATCTCTCCGTGCTTATCCGGTAACGCGCGGCCTATATCTAATTCCAGCCGATATCCGTGGCTTGGTTATGGTCGCCGTCCTTGACTTGTGGCAAGGTGGCACGTGACACCGGTCTGTTTGAGGGCGGGTCTGCTAATGGTTCCGTTGGAGCTGGTGCGGCTGCCGTCGTTGATGGCGCTGACCAGCGGTATGGACGAGGTCGTCGTCGGCTTGCTCGACGGGCCCGTTGCCATGGGCCATCCCGCTTTTGCCAACGGTCGCATCCGGGTGCTTTCCGGGGTTGCGGGGGGCGGGTGCGTCCTGTCCGACAGTGCGGCCTGCCAGCATGGAACATTTGTCGCCGGCATTCTGGCGGCGGGCAGGGACGGTGCGGCACCGGCGATTTGTCCCGATT
>NZ_DASWSJ010000039.1:0-34400 GCF_036402745.1 Actinophytocola sp.
CCGGGTCGCGGTGCACGACGACCGACCCGTCGACGAGCGCGATATGTAGGCGGTCACCGCAGACCCAGCCGAGGGCGTCGACGGTGGGGCGGTTGGACACCGTTCCCCAGACGTCGATCTTGCCCATGCCGTAGATCAGCGACCCCGCACGCGGTAACCCGAGCAGCTCGCCGACCGGGAGGTGACCGCCTCGGGTCGCCAGCAGCCGGCGTCCGGCCGATACTGCCAAGCGGGGTGGGAGGAGCGGAGCGATCTTGCGCTCAGCCACGGCAGCCACCCCCGTCGACTACCGACGGGCGACACCGAGGGATGTGAGGAACGCGGAGAGGTCGCGTGGTGCAACAGAAGAAGGACAGGCTGTTGCCAGGAAATTTCCTAGGAGAGTGTGTCCGAGGGGGGACTTGAACCCCCACGCCCTTGTAGGGCACTAGCACCTCAAGCTAGCGCGTCTGCCATTCCGCCACTCGGACCAGGTGTGGGCATAGCGTAGCGGATGTCGTGGGCGGGTCGTCACGGGCTGCCCCTTGGTTCGGGTGCGGGGATCGTCGTTAGGATCTTCGAGTTCAGGTCCTCTGGGGAGCGTTGCCGCGGGCCGGGGTGATGGGCCGTCGTTTGCATGGGTGGGGCTATTACCCGTAGTGTCCGACTTGTCACGATATGTTCCCGAATGGGAAGGTCGACCCTATGGGTTTGTTCGATTTCGTCAAGGAGAAGGCTGCTGAGCTCATGTCAGGCGCCGGCGACAAGGTCAGTGAGCTGACCGGGACGGAGCTGCCGCAGTCCGCCGACGAGCTCGCCGACACGGCTACCGGTCTCGGCGACACCGCTACCGGCGCGGCGCAGGATCTCACCGGCTCGGCGAACGACGCGATCACCGATGTGACCGACCCGCGCGGACAGCAGTAGACCGACACGGCTGTCGAAGTCGTCGTCGGGCGGGGTGGGGGCCCAGTGGTAGGAAGTGCTGGTGAACTCACCGACGGACACCACCGCGCTGGCCCAGGACGAGGCCGTTCAGCTCACCAGTGAGCTCATCCGGATCGACACCACCAACACCGGGGAGCCGGACACCACCGTCGGCGAGCAGGCGGCTGCCGAGTATGTCGCCGGGAAGCTTGCCGAGGTTGGGTACGACGTCACCTCCCTCGAGTCCGGGGCCAAGGGGCGGGCGAACGTCTTCGCGCGGCTCGAGGGGGCCGACCCGGCGCGTGGGGCGCTGCTCGTGCACGGGCATCTCGACGTCGTGCCGGCCGACCCGACCGAGTGGTCCGTCCACCCGTTCTCCGGCGCCATCCAGGACGGGTACATCTGGGGGCGCGGGGCCGTCGACATGAAGGACATGGTCGGGATGACCCTGGCCGTCGCCCGGCGGTTCAAGCGGGACGGGGTTGTCCCGCCTCGAGACCTCGTCTTCGCGTTTCTCGCTGATGAGGAGGCCGGTGGGGCGCTGGGGGCCCAGTGGCTCGTCGACCATCGGCCCGACCTCTTCGCTGGGGTTACCGAGGCTGTGGGGGAGGTGGGGGGCTTCTCGATCACGCTTGCCGACGACCTGCGGGCGTACACGATCGAGATCGCGGAGAAGGGCATCGCCTGGATGCGGTTGCGGGTGCGGGGGCGCGCCGGCCACGGGTCGATGCTCCACGACGACAACGCCGTCACCAAGCTCGCCGCGGCGGTCGCTCGCCTGGGGCAGCATCAGTTTCCGCTGGTCGTCACCGACTCCGTGCGTGCCTTCCTCGACTCGATGACCGAGCTGACAGGCCTCGAGTTCGACGAGGACGACCTCGCCGGGTCCGTCGCGAAGCTGGGGCCGTTCGCGCGGGTGGTGGGGGCGACCCTGCGGGACACCGCCAACCCGACCATGCTCACGGCCGGGTACAAGGCGAACGTCATCCCGTCGGTGGCCGAAGCCGTCGTCGACTGCCGCGTGCTGCCGGGGCGGGAGGCCGCCTTCGAGCGGGAGCTCGACGAGATCCTCGGGCCGGACGTCGAGCGGGAGTGGATCACTCACCTGCCCTCGGTGGAGACGACGTTCGACGGGCCGCTCGTCGACGCGATGACGGCCGCGGTCCAGGCCGAGGATCCCGGCGCCCGCACCGTCCCGTACGTCCTGTCCGGCGGCACCGACGCCAAGGCGATCCACACGCTGGGCATCCGCTGCTTCGGGTTCGCACCGCTGCGCCTGCCGCCCGACTTCGACTTCACCGCCCTGTTCCACGGCGTCGACGAGCGCGTGCCGGTCGACGCCGTCCGGTTCGGCACCCGCGTCCTCGACCGGTTCCTGCGCAGCTGCTGACCTTGCCCGAGCGCGTCGCCCTGGCGGACGGGGCCTCCCTGGCCCTCGTCCGCGCGGGCGATCCGGCCGCACCCGTGACCGTCGTGCTGCTCCACAGCTACGCCCAGGACCACCGGGTCTGGCACAAGGTCGTCGACCTCCTGGGCCAGGCCGACCCGACGGTCCGGGTCATCGCCTACGACCACCGCGGCCACGGCGACTCGACCCCCGCCGAGCCGGCGACCGCGACGATGGAGCAGCTCGGCGACGACCTCGCCGAGCTGCTCGCCCAGACCGACGGGCGGCTCGTCCTCGTGGGCCACGGCATGGGCGGGCACGTCGCGCTCGCGGCCATCGCCCGGCACGAGCCGAAACGCGTCGCCGGGCTCGTGCTGCTGTCGACCTCCACCGGCCTGGTCGCCGAGACCTCCGCGGCCCTGCCCCGCTCGGTCGGCCGGCTCGTCCAGGACCTGCACGCGATCCTCGGCCCGCGCATCGTCGGCCAGGTCCGGCAGCGCATCGACAAGGCCACCACCGCCGGCCTGCGCTGGCTGCTGCTCGGCGACGACCCCGACCCGGACGACGTCCGGCTGGTCGCCGAGATGATCGCCCGGCACTGGCCCGACACGGCCGCGTTGTTCCACCCGGCGCTGGACCGCTACGACCGGGCGGCCGCGCTGGCTGTTACCGTCGACACGCCGGTGCTCGCGATCGTGGGCGAGCGGGACCGGCTCGTACCGGCCGCGCACGCGTCGGCGCTGGTCAGCGGGAACCGGCGGGGGCACGCGGTGACGCTGCCCGGCCGCGGGCACATGCTGCCGCTCGAGGCCGCCGCGCAGATCGTGCCGCGGATCCTCGGACTGGTCGGCGACATACTGCGCGACGGTTGAACCGATTCCGATCTCGCCGCGTAACGTCCGGTGGCCCAACCGGCCGATAGGCGACAGACTCATCCAGCACAGGACCAACCGGAGGAAACGTGCCCGAATTCATCGGCGGACTCCCGCTGCACCCGCTCATCGTGCACTTCGTGGTCGTTCTGCTGCCGCTTGCCGTGGCCGGCTCGATCCTCACGGCGGTCTGGCCCTGGTTCCGCCAGCGGTTCGGCTGGCTGACGGTGGGCGCGGCGGCCGTCGGCACGATCCTGTCGCCGGTCGCCACCAACAGCGGCACCAAGCTGGAGGCGCGGATCGGGAGCAACCCGGGCATCGAGCGGCACGCGGAGCTCGGCGACCTGATGGTGTGGTGGGCGCTGGCGCTGTTCGTGGCGGTGAGCGCGGTGATGGTCCTGCACACGATGGCCGAGCGGCGCGCGGCTGAGACCACCGACGAGGAGCCGGCGGACGGGGGCGGCGGGGTCGCGACCCAGACCAGGAAGGCCACCGGCCAGACGGTGGCCATGATCGTGGCGATGGTGGCGACCGTCGGACTGGCGGTCGGCACCGGTATTCACGTCTACCGCGTCGGCGACGCCGGGGCGCGGCTGGTGTGGGACTTCGTGGAGAAGAACCCGCCGGCCAACTCCGGCGGGTGAGTAGGGGCCGGACCTACGTGCTCAGCCCGGGCAGGATGCCGACGCTACGGCGGCGCTTGAGGACCACCCGTCGGCTTCCGTCCGAGTAGAGGCGCACGTTCGACAGCTCCCAACCGGCGAACTCGGCATGGATGGACAGTTGCGTGGCCGCCGCGCGCCGCGACACTCCCGGCGGAAGTCGCAGCGGCCGGTACTCCCAATCCCCGTCGATCACCCCGTCAGCACTCATCTGCCAATCACCTGAATTCCTTTTCCAGTCGCGGACGCGACCACCACGCGTCCGCTGTCCGGGTCCACGGCCACGGTGTTGGGCTGCTCGACCGTCGGGAAGCGGTACTTCTCCTCCGGCTGCTCACCCGCCACGTCGAACCCGACGACCTCGTTCGTGGCCGTGAGCGTCACCCACACGAGGTCGCGCTTCGCGTCGTAGGCGAGCGCGTACGGCGCGCCGTCGACGGGGTAGCGCTGCCGCATCAGCAGGGGGTCCAGCGAGAACGCCAGCAGCGCGCCCCCGCGGGTGTCGGCGACCAGGACCCGGCCGAACCGGTCGGTCACCGCGTTGGTCGATCCCTCGCCGGCGCGCAGGCCCTCGTCGACGGTGCCCGCCGGCACGTCGAGCTCGAACAGTGCGTTGCGCAGCCGGTCGAACACGACCGCGCCCTTGCCGGTGGAGAGCACCTGGTCGGCGCTGTAGAGGCCGCCCGAGATCATCCGGTAGACCTTGTCGCCGCCGAGCACAGCGACGGCCTTGCGGTCGCGCACGGCCACGAGCGTGCGGTCGCCGAAATCGGTGGCGCTCACCGGCTCGCCGCGGATCGGCGCGGGCGCGGCCTTGCCACCCGGCAGCGTGATCCGGACCAGCTGGCCGGCCGAGCCGGACGACGCGAGCAGCGGGCCACCGGGGCCGGCGAGGCTCAGCGTGTCGGCCGGTCCGGGGAGCGGGACGCGGGTGGGGTCGGCCAGGGTGTCGGCGCCGAGCCGGTAGAGCAGCACGGACGGCGGTTTGTCGACGGCGACCGCGAGCAGCCGGTGCTCGGCGTCGACCACCATCGAGGTGGGGGTGCCGGGCAGCACGCTGACCGTGCCGGCCGGCTTGGCCTGCGGTGCCGGCGACCGGGCCGCGGTGGCCGCGGTCGGGTTGTCCGACAGCATCAACTCGTCGCTGGGCTGTCCTGAGGAGCAGCCTGTCCCCACCGCGGCGCAACCCACGAGCACCACGGCCATCATGCGACGCAACATCGACCTCCGACACGTCCACCGGCCCGGCCCGACGGTGCCGCACGGTCGTCGAACACCCTGCGTCACGCCGACGGGACGTTCCCTCCAGCATGCTCCAATACTGGCCGCGACGCTAACCCCTGTTCCGGGGTGGCCGCGGGTGGGGGCCGACTACGGCGTGTCAGGGGTCAGTGCCGGCGCACCAGGCCGGTCCCGAGGTCGTAGACGGCCGGGACGACGCGCACGCCGAGCTCGTGGATCGTGGGGGAGCGGCGGGGGAGCTCCTCGGCCACGCGGGTCGCCTGGTTGCGGACGCACGCGGCGAGGAAGCTCGGCTGGGACGGGGTGGCGCGGACGGTCGCCTCGATGGCGCGCGCGACGGTGCTGACCGAGCCGGTCACCTCGCTCGCGCCGCGGACCAGGTCGATCGCCGCCTTGACCGCGCCGCACTCGGCGTGGCCGAGGACCACGACGAGGGGCACGTGCAGGTGCTCGACGGCGTACTCGATGCTGCCGACGACGGCGTCGTCGAGCACCTCGCCGACCGCGCGGACGCTGAACAGGTCGCCGAGGCCCTGGTCGAACAGCAGCTCGGCGGGCACCCGGGAGTCCGCGCAGCCCAGCACGCAGGCGAAGGGCTCCTGGCCGTCGACGAGACTCTGCCGGTACGCGGGGTCCTGGCGGGGGTGGGTCTGCCGGCCGGCGGCGAAGCGGGCGTTGCCGGCGACGAGCCTCGCCCAGGGATCTGTGGTGGTCGGGGCGGTCGCGGGGGCGGCGAAGGCGGGGGCCGAGGCGGTGGCGCCGACGGCGACCGCGGCGGCGGTGGCGGTGCCGATGGCCAGCAGCGAGCGACGGCTCAGGTTCGCATACTCCATACAGCATACAATTCCGGCATATCGCCGGGTTGGCGAGCGGTGGCGTCGACGATCAGCCGAACGGCGCAACGGCAGTCACGCAACGTCAGCCGAGCCGGCGCGGGTGATCCGGGGAGCCGGTCAGCCGAGGCGGGCCTCCGGGTAGCCGAGCTCGATGTCGCTCACGTCGTCCAGGGCGGCGCGGATCGCGGCCGGCAGAGCGAGCTCCTCGGACACGAGCGAGCCCAGCAGCTGCCCGGTGTCGCGCGCGCCGACCACGGCGGACGCTACCCCCGGCCGGTCGCGGACCCAGGCCAGCGCCACCGACAGGGGAGAGGTGGCGAGCCCGTCGGCGGCGGTGACGACGGCCTGGACGATCCGGGCCGCGCGCTCGGTGCGGTGGTGGTCGACGTAGGGCGCGAAGTGGGTGGACGCGCCGCGGGAGTCGGCCGGCGTGGCGGCGCGGTACTTGCCGGTGAGGACCCCGCGGCCGAGCGGTGCCCAGGCCAGCAGGCCGATCCCGTGGTGCGTGGCCGCGGGCCCGACCTCGCGCTCGAGGCCGCGCTCGAGCAGCGAGTACTCCATCTGCGTCGACACCAGCGGCGCGCCGAACGGCTTGGCCTTCTGGATCGTCGCCGCGGTGGCGAGCTGCCAGCCGTTGTAGTTCGACACGCCGGCGTAGCGGACCTTGCCGCTGGTGACCGCCGCGTCGACGGCGGCGAGCGTCTCCTCGACGTGCACCGCGGGGTCCCACGCGTGCAGCTGCCAGAGATCGATGTGGTCGACGCCGAGCCGGCGCAGCGACCCGTCGAGCGCGGTGAGCAGCGCGCCCCGGGACGCGCCGCCGCCGAAGGGCCCCTCGTCGCGGCGGGCCACGGCCTTGGTGGCGAGCACGACGTCCTGGCGCGGCACGAGGTCGTCGAGCAGTGAGCCGAGGATGCGCTCGGCCTCGCCGTCGTTGTACACGTCGGCGGTGTCCACCAGCGTGCCGCCGAGGTCGGCGAAGGCGACGAGCTGGCTGGCCGCCTCGTCGGCGTCGGTGTCCTGGCCCCAGGTCATGGTGCCCAGGCCGATCCTGGACACCCGCAGCCCGCTGTGCCCGAGGTGTCGTTGCTCCACCCGGGGAAGCCTAGGCGGATGATCGTGTTCTCGCTGGCAGACGCGCTGTATTGGCTGGTTCGCTGTCGCTCACGCGCTGCGCTGTCCATCACAGTTGGCGGGTGGCCAACTGTCGGTATGGTCATCCGATGCGACTCGGACTGAACCTGGGCTACTGGGGTGCCGGCAACGACGCGAACAACCTCGAGCTCGCCAAGGAGGCGGACCGGCTCGGGTACTCGGTGGCCTGGGCCGCCGAGGCCTACGGCTCGGACGTCCCCACGGTGCTCGCCTGGGTGGCCGCGCACACCGAGCGGATCGACGTCGGCAGCGCCATCCTCCAGATCCCCGCGCGCCAGCCCACGATGGCCGCGATGACCGCCGCCACGCTCGACACGCTCTCCGGCGGCCGGTTCCGGCTCGGCCTCGGCGTGTCCGGCCCGCAGGTGTCCGAGGGCTGGTACGGCGTGAAGTTCGACAAGCCGCTCGCCCGCACCCGCGAGTACGTCGACATCGTCAAGCAGGCGCTGCGCCGCGAGCGGGTCACCTTCGCGGGCAAGCACTTCACGCTGCCGCTGCCGGACGGCCCGGGCAAGCCGCTGAAGCTGATCGTGCACCCGGTCCGCGCGGAGATCCCGATCTACCTCGCCTCGATCGGCCCCAAGAACCTGCAGCTCACCGGCGAGGTCGCGGACGGCTGGCTGGCGATCTTCTACTCGCCCGACCACGCGCACGAGTCGCTCGAGCTCATCCGCCAGGGCCGGGAGAAGGCCGGCAAGACGATGGACGGGTTCGACGTCGTGCCGACCGCGCCGCTCGTGGTCGCCGACGACTGGAAGGCCGCGGCCGACACCGTGCGGCCCTACGCGGCGCTCTACGTCGGCGGCATGGGCAGCCGCGAGCAGAACTTCTACAACAACCTCGCGTGCCGGATGGGCTACGAGGCGGAGGCGGCCGAGGTGCAGAACCTCTACCTCGCGAAGGACTACGCGGGCGCGGCGGCGAAGGTGCCGCTGGGCTTCGTGGACTCGACGTCGCTGCTCGGGCCGCGGGAGCGCATCGCGGAGCAGATGCAGAAGCTCGCCGAGTCGGGGGTCACCACACTGACCGTTTCCCCGGTGCTGCAAGATCTCGAGCAGAGCGTCGCGGCATTGCGCGTCGCGGTTGAAGCTCTGGACAAAGCAGGCGTCGGCGACTGACCGGGTGGGCGAGCCCGGGCGCCGACCTGACGGCGAGGACAGTTCTTGACTACCACTATAAGTGTCCTTGACTCGGTCATTCTAGGCGTGGTCGAAGGGCTCACCGAGTTCCTGCCGGTCTCCTCGACCGGCCACCTGAAGATCACCGAGGGATTTCTCGACATCCCGGTGGACGACCCGGCCGTCGTGGGCTTCACGGCGGTCATCCAGGTCGGCGCGATCGCGGCGGTGCTGGTCTACTTCTTCGGCGACATCGTCCGGCTCGCGACCGCGTGGGGACGAGGTCTGGTCAAACCCGCGGCCCGGGCCGACCACGACTACAAGTTCGCCTGGTGGATCATCTTCGCCACCGTCCCGATCGTCGTGGTCGGCATCCTCGCCCAGTCGATGATCAAGGGCCCGCTCGCGTCGCTGTGGATCGTGGCCGGCTCGCTGATCGTCGGCAGCGTCGTCATGTGGCTCGCGGAGAAGTTCGCCACCCAGGACCGCGGTGAGAAGGAGGTCACCTTCTCCGACGCGATGCTGGTCGGCTCGTCGCAGATCCTCGCGATGCTCTTCCCCGGCTTCTCCCGCTCCGGCGCCACGATCTCCACCTCGCTGCTGCTCGGCCTGGACCGGGTCACCGCGACCCGGCTGTCGTTCTTCCTGTCCATCCCGGCGCTGACCGGCGCGGGCCTCTACGAGCTCAAGGACGCGATGGGCGCCGGGGTCGGCGCGGCGCCGCTGATCGTCGGCACGGTCGTGTCGTTCGTCGTCGCCTACGGGTCCGTCGCGTGGCTGCTGAAGTTCGTCGCCCGGCACAGCATCAACGGGTTCGCCATCTACCGGGTGATCGTCGGGCTGGCGCTCTTCGGCCTCCTGTTCGGCAACGTCCTGCAGCCCTGACCGGACGCCGCGACGTAGGGTCGAGGCCGTGGCCACCGTCGTACTGCTCAGGCACGCCCGCTCCACCGCCAACGGCTCCGGCGTGCTCGCCGGCCGCTCACCAGGGGTGGAGCTCGACGAGTCCGGGCGCAAGCAGGCCGACGGCCTCGTCGAGCGGCTCGCCCAGGTGCCGCTCGCCGAGATCGTGTGCTCGCCGCTGTTGCGCTGCGAGCAGACGGTCGCCCCGCTGGCGAAGGCCCGCGACGTCGTCCCGGTCACCGAGGACTCGTTGTCCGAAGTGGACTACGGGGTGTGGACCGGCCGCGAGCTGAAGACGCTGTTCAAGGAGAAGCTCTGGGCGGTGGTCCAGCAGCACCCTTCGGCCGCGGTGTTCCCCGAGGGCGAGGGGCTCGCGCAGGTGCAGACGCGGGCCGTGGCGGCGGTGCGGGCGCACGACGCGCGCATAACCGCCGCACACGGGCCGAACGCCGTCTGGCTGCTGTGCAGCCACGGCGACGTCCTGAAGGCGATCCTCGCCGACGCGCTCGGTCAGCACCTCGACACGTTCCAGCGGATCGTGGTGAACCCGGCGTCGGTCTCGGTCGTGCAGTACACCGCGACCAGGCCTTTCGTGCTCCGCATGAACGACAACGGGGGCGAGCTGGCGAGCATCGTGCCGCCCGAGCCGGAGCCGGCCGGCGACGAGCCGCCCGCGGGGGACGCCGTGCCGGGAGGCGCCACCGGTCGCTCATCGTGACAGGTTTCCGACACCCGTCACGATCTGGGTGAAACCACCGAGGATCGTCCGCCGACTGTGCCAATATCTGGGCACCATTCTGCTCCGCCGCGGCGGACCTTCGAGGAGTTGTTGATGACACAGCCATACGGCCAGCAACCTGGCGACCAGGGTCAGCCCGGTGGCCAGTACCCCGGTAGCGGCGGGTTCCAGCAGCCGGGCGGGCAGTACCCGGGCAGCGGCGGGTTCCAGCAGCCGGGCGGGCAGTACCCGGGCGGCGGTGGCTTCCCCCAGGCGCCGCAGCCACCCAGCTACCAGCAGGGCTACGCCGGGATGCCGCAGGCGCCGCAGGAGTACGGCGGCGGCGCGGTCACCCGGCCCGGCGGCACGACGGCGGCGGCCGTGCTCGCGTTCGTGCAGGCGGGCATCACGCTGATCACCACCGCCATCCTCATGATCGCGCTCGCCGCGATCCAGGATCTCGCCAACGGCGCGGAGGAGACCGCGGGTGGCATCGCGCTGGGCGGCGCGCTCGCCGAGTTCTGGATCGTCTCGATCGTGCAGCTCATCGGCATCGGCCTGCTGATCGCCGGCGGGGTCAAGCTGCTCGGCGGCAGGGCCGGCAACCTGTTCGTCATCGCCGTCGGCCTGCAGATCGTGCTGTGCGTCTACTGGCTGATCCGCATCGTCACCAACAGCGGCAGCCCGATGGTGCCGCTGATCCTGGTGGTCATGCCGATCATCTCGCTGGTCCTGGCGCTGAACGCGGCCAACAAGGAGTACGTGCGGTACAAGAGCGGCCGTCCCGCCTGACCTCCTTCGCGAGGAGTCAGGACGACCGAGCAGTACGGGCATGGCGAACCGGGCGAGCAGTACCCGGGGCGCCGGCCCGGCGGGTCGTACCCGGGCAGCGGTGGGTGTGCCCAACCGGTGTTCCTCCCGCGGTCTGGGTACTCCGGACCCGGGCACCCACAGCCCGGGTACTCGGAGCTCGGATCACCCCTGGTGCTGGCCGCGGGGCGGCCAGCACGCGGTACCTGCGGTCCCGCCGGCGACTGCGCCGCACCGGGCCGGAGCGCCTCAGCGGGCCAGCAGCTCCAGCTGGGCCAGGGTGACCGTCGGCGCGCCGGTGTTCTCCGTGATGTCCAGCCGGTAGTGGGTGTAGGCACCCGGGTTGGCCACCGCGAACGCCCGGGTCTGGCGGCGACACGGGAACGTCTCCTGGGTCCGCTCGTCCAGCACGACCCAGTCCTCGCCGTCCGCCGACCCGCGCAGGGTCCAGCTGCGCGGGTCGTCCTGCCGGGTGCCCGAGGTCAGCGTGTAGTACCGCACCGTCGCGCCGTCCTCGCCGGGCATCCGGAAGCCGACCCACGCCGTCGGCGTGCGGAACACCACCTGGGTGCGGCTCGTGTCGTCGAACAGGGCCGCCACGTTGGCCCCGTCGCTGCCCTCGCTGTGCCCGTCGACGTCGCAGGTGATGTCGAACATCGTGCGCGGCGGGGTGTCGACCTGGGTGATCGACGGCGGCAGCGCCTCGATCCCGGTGGCCCAGTCGGTGGGCTCGGGTCCCAGGTGGAAGTCGAGCACGGCGCCGTTCGCGAGCAGCGCGTGCGGCAGGTAGGCCTTGTCGTAGGACGAGCCGTTGACCCGCAGCGACTGGACGTAGACGTTCGTGGGGCTGTTGTTGGGCGCGTTCACGACGATCTCGTTGCCGTTGGCGAGCCGGACCGTGGCCTTGCGGAACAGCGGCGAGCCGATCACGTAGTCCGGGCTGCCGACCCGCAGCGGGTAGAACCCGAGCGCGCTGAACAGCCACCACGCGGACATCTCGCCGTTGTCCTCGTCGCCGAGGTAGCCCTGGCCGATCTCGCTGCCGGTGTAGAGCCGCGCGAGCACCTCGCGCACCTTCTCCTGGGTCCGCCACGGCATGCCGGCGTAGGCGTACATGTAGGGGATGTGGTGCGAGGGCTGGTTGCTGTGCCCGTACTGGCCCATCCGCACGTCGCGGGCCTCGGCCATCTCGTGGATCGAGCGCCAGTACCTGCCCCGCGCCCGGCCGGTCTCCTGGGTGGTGAAGAACTCGTCGAGCTTGGTGCCGAGCGCGGTGCGGCCGCCGAGGAGCGCGGCGAGCCCGGCGCCGTCGTGCGGCACGCTGAACGCGGTGTTCCACCCGTTGGTCTCCACGTAGTCACCGCCCCAGGCGCGCGGGTCGTAGGAGTTGGCCGAGTGCCGCCAGCGGCCGTTCTCCTTGCGCCCCTGGAAGAACCCGGTGCTCGGGTCGAACGAGTGGACGTAGTTCAGCGCCCGGTCCAGGAAGTACTCGTGCTGCTCCTTGTCGCCCAGGGCCTCGGCGAGCTGCGCGATGCCGAAGTCGTTGAGGCAGCCCTCGAGCGTCCAGGACAGCCCCGACTCGGTCGAGGTCGGCGTGTAGCCGAGGAAGATCGACCGGCCCAGCCCCTTGCGGCCGACGGCGTCGGAGTCCGGGGCGACGGTGGCGTTGCGGACCGCGGCCTCGTAGGCGACCTGGACGTCGAAGCCCCGCACGCCCTTGAGGTAGGCGTCGGCGAACGCGACGTCGGAGCTGGTGCCGGTCATCAGGTCGGCGTGGCCGGGGGAGGACCAGCGCGCGGTCCACCCGCCGTCCTGGTACTGGCGCAGGAACCCGGCGACGAGCTCGCCGCAGTGGGTCGGGTCGAGCAGCGCGTAGGCCGGCCAGGTGGTGCGGTAGGTGTCCCAGAACCCGTTGTTGACGTAGGCCTTCCCGGGCACGAGCACCGCGCCGGTCTGGGTCGGCGTGTTCTTCTTGGCCGGGCCGGTGAACGGGCTCGCGTAGGCCAGCGTCGGCTGGTCGTCGGTGCCGGTGTTCTCGTGGATGTTGTTGGGGTAGAGGTGCAGCCGGTAGAGGTTGGAGTAGAGGGTGACGAGCTGGTCCTCGCTGGCGCCCTCCACCTCGATGCGGCCGAGCCGGTGGTCCCAGGCCTGCGCCGCGCGCTCGCGGACGGTCTCGAACGTGTCGTCGTCGGCGATCTCCTGCCGCAGGTTGCGCTTGGCCTGGGCGATGCTGATCAGCGACGTGGCGATCCGCATGGTCACCACGGTCTGCCCGGCGGGGTCGGGCTCGAACCGCAGGTAGCCGCAGACCCGCCGGGACAGCCCCCGCCACAGCTTGCCGCTGGCCGCGACGGCCCGGTCGAAGGTGGCGTGGACGAACATGCGGGTCGCGCCGGCGGACAGTCCACTGCGGACGTCGGTGTAGCCGGAGACGCTGCCGCCCACCGGGTCCAGGGTCAGCCGGCCGCGCCTGCCGACGTTGTCGAAGATCAGGTTGGCGTCCTCGCCGGGGAAGGTGAACCGCAGCAGCGCCGCGTGGTCGGTCGGGGCGAGGTCGGTGCGGATGCCGTTGGTGAACCGCACGCCGTAGTGGTGCGGCAGCGCGATCTCGTTGGCGTGCCGGAAGGTCAGCGCGCGGGCCCGGCGGCCGGCCTTCGGCTTGCGGACCTCCGCGGAGGGCAGGACCTGGAAGGTCTGCCGGTCGCCCATCCACGGGCTCGGCTGGTGGCTCACCGACAGCGCCTGCAGCGCGGGCAGGTTCCGGTCGTTGTTGCCGCGCTGGTAGCTGTAGATCCAGCCGAGCGTGCCGGCGTCGGTGACCGGGGTCCAGAAGTTGAACCCGTGCGGCACGGCGGTGGCGGGGAAGGTGTTGCCGCGCGAGTACGCCTTGGTCGAGTTGCTGCCGCGGGTGGTGACGACGTAGTCGGCGGGCCGGCGGTCCTCGGTCTTGGGCTTGTCGACGATCGCGATGTCGTCGACCCAGCCGGCGAACTCCGCGGGCCCGGCCGGGCTCTCGTAGCCCAGCAGCACCTTGACGACGACCTTGCCCTCGGCCACCGCGCCGATGCGCACCGAGCGGTGGTTCCACTGGTTGGGCGCCAGCGCCTTGGACTCGCCCTGCGCGCGGGGCGTGAGGGAGAAGCCGAGCTGGTCGGTGACGCCGAGCTCGGACAGGCGGGTGCCGTCGTCGAAGGTCAGGTCGACCGCCACGAACGTGCTCGGGTAACGCAGGTCGTCGCCGAGCAGCTCCGGGTAGATCACGTAGGACAGCTCGGTGTCCCGGGCGACGAGCATGTCGACGAGGAAGAGCTTGTTCACCACGTGCGCGGCCTCGCGGCCGGTGTGCGAACCCTGGTAGCGCAGCGCGCGGACGCCGGTGAACCCGACGCCGGCCTTGGCCGTGTAGGGCTTGCCCGGGCCGCCGCCCTCCCGGGTGCTCATCGTGGCGCCGTCGGCTCTCGGCTGGTTGTCCTGGCCGATGTCGCTGACGTCGATCCACGTCAGCGGGGGATCGACGTTCTCGAAGGACGAGAAGAAGCCCCGAGCACTCATCCGCGACGCTCCTCACAGGGTTGGACGGTCGCTGGTGGCGCATGATCCTAGAGACGCAAGGAGGCGCCCATGCACCCCGCCCGCCGACTGTGGACCGTACTCGAGCCACTGCACGACGTCGTGTACTTCGCGCCGGACGTCCGGGACGCCGGAATGAGGGTCGGGCTGCGTGGTTTCTGGATGACCTACTTCGCCTTCCGCGCGGCGCCGTTGGGGCCGGTGGGAGCGGGTGCGGTGGTCGCGACGTTCGCCGGGTTCGAGCCGTCGATGGTGGCCAAGGCGTTGCCGGACGCGTGGTCGCGGACCACCCCGGCCGCGTGCGTGGCCACGCGGGCGGAGGTGTCGGTGGGCGCGCTGCGCTCGGTCGGCGTGTCGGTCGCGGCGTGCGAGGTGGCGGTTGCCGCGCTCGCGCCGGTGGCCGCGTCCGCCGACCCGACCGGCCGCCCGCTGTACGCGGCGAACGCGGAGCTGGCGCTGCCGGCCGATCCGGTCGCCGCGCTGTGGCAGCTGGCGACGACGTTGCGCGAGCACCGCGGCGACGGGCATGTGGCCGCGCTGGTGTCGGCGGGGGTCTCCGGGCTGGAGGCGTTGCTGCTGCAGGTCGGCCTCGGCAAGTTCCCGGACCGGCTCATGCGCTCGGTCCGCGGGTGGCCGGAGGACGCGTGGGCGGCCGCGGCGGACGGGCTGCGCGCCCGCGGGCTGCTGGGTTCCGACGGCACGTTGACGCCGGATGGCGCCGCACTGCTGGCGTCGGTGGAGGCGTCGACCGACGAGCGGGCGTGGAGCGGCTGCCTCGCGGCACTCGGCGAGGCCGGGGTGGACCGGGTCGTCGCGGCGCTGCGCCCGTCGGTGGGGACCTTGTGGCGGTCGGGGGTGCTGCCGTCGGTCAACCCGACCGGGCTGCCGCCGGAGCGCGCGTGAGCGTGCTCGACGACCTGCTGCGCCGCGGCTGGCCCGCACTGTCCGAAGTGGACGTGGACGGCTGGGTGGCGCGGGTGTCGGGCGGGGTGACGCAGCGTGCGAACTCGGTGGCGCCGCTCGCGGTCCCGCCGGATGTCGGCTCGGCGATGGCGCGGGTGGAGCGGCTGTACGGCGCGCACGGGCTGCCGGCGGTCTTCCAGCTGGGCCCGACGGTGTGGCCGCCGGACCTGGACGAGCGGCTGGCGGCACGCGGCTACCGCTACGGCTCGCCGACGACGGTCGAGGTGGCCGAGGTGGCCCCGGTGCTCTCGCGGCTGCCCTCCGGTGCTCCGTCGGCGATCACGGCGCTGCCGGACGAGGAGTGGATGGACCTGTGGTGGGCGGTCGACGGCCGCGGCGACGACGTGGCCCGGGACGTGGCGCGGTGGATCCTCACCGCCGGGCCGGCGTTGTACGGCAGCGTGCGGGACGAGCGCGGGGTGGCCGCGGTGGCGCGGCTGGCGCTGGTGGGGGAGTGGGGTGGGCTGTACTGCATGGCGGTCCGCGCGGACGCGCGGCGGCGCGGGCTGGGGTCGGTGGTGTTGCGGGGAGTGTTGTCGGCCGCGGTGGGGCTGGGGGTGCGGCGGTGCTGGCTGCAGGTGCGCGCTTCGAACGCGGCGGCCCGGGCGTTGTACGCGGGGGCGGGGTTCACGGAGGCGGCGCGGTATCACTACCGGACGCAGGTGCGCGGGTGAGGGCGCTGGCCTCCGGCCCCGGTTTCCCGCCTACGGGCGGGGACTGACGGTTCCGGGCCGTGCGAGCGCGGGCCTGTGGACAACTCCGGGGTCGCGGGGGCCCCCCGCTTTCCAGTCTACGAGCGGGCACCGACGGAAACCGGCCGCTCGGCGGGCGCCTGTGGACAACCGGGTATGGCGTGGGTCGCGGTGGGCCGCGGTGTCGGTCCGGGTCGGGTGTGGCGCTGTCCGGGTGTGGCGTGGTGGGCGCGAGCTAGACCGTCGACAGGAAGCGGTCCAGGACGTTCGTGCCGAAGCGGAGGCCTTCCACCGGGACTCGCTCGTCGACGCCGTGGGCCATGAGCCTGTGGTCGAAGTCCTCGGGCAGCCACAACGGCGCGAAGCCGTAGCAGTCGATGCCCAGGCCCGCGAACGCCTTGGCGTCCGTGCCGCCGCCCATGCAGAACGGGACCACCACCGCGCCCGGGTCCTCGGCCTCCAGCGCAGCGGCCATCGCGGTGAACCACGGCGAGTCGACCGGGGCCTGCACCGCCGGCTGGTAAGCCACGAACGACCGGCGCACGTCCGGGCCGAGCAGCCGGTCGATCTCGGCGAGCAGTTCCGGCTCGGTGCCGGGCAGCACCCTGGTGTCGATCTGCGCCTGCGCGACGCCGGGGATCACGTTGACCTTGTAGCCCGCGTCGAGGACCGTCGGCGTGGTGCTGTTGCGGACCGTGTTCTCCGCGATCTTCGCCGCCGGGCCGAAGTGGCGCAGGGTCTCGTCGACCGCGTCCTCTGTGGACAGATCCACCGGGATGTCCAGCGCCTTGCCGGCCCGCTCGAAGAACGCCTGGACCGCGGGGGTGAGGACCACCGGCCAGCGGTGCTCGGTGAGCCGGTGCAGCGCGGCGATCAGCTTGACGACCGCGTTGTCGTCGTTGCGGCGGGAGCCGTGGCCTGCGCGCCCGGTGGCGGTGAGCTGGAGATGCGAGGTGCCGCGCTCGGCGGTGGCCACGGGGTAGAGCCGGACCGGCGCGCCGGAGGCGGTGGACGCGCGGACCGTGTAGCCGCCGGACTCGCCGATCGCCGCGGCGCAGCCCTCGAACAGGTCGCGGTGCTTCTCGACCAGCCAGTGGGCGCCCCACTCGCCCTTGTCCTCCTCGTCGGCGACGAACGCGAGCACGACGTCGCGCCGCGGCCCGCGGCCCTCCGCCGACCAGTGGTGCAGGACGGTGAGCAGGGTGGCGCACATGTCCTTCATGTCCACCGCCCCGCGACCCCACACGAAGCCGTCGCGGATCTCGCCCGCGAACGGCGGCACCGTCCACTCGGCAGGGTCGGCCGGCACCACGTCGAGGTGGGCGTGCACGAGCAGCGGCGCCAGCGTCGGGTCCGACCCGGGCACCCGCGCGACCACGTTGCTGCGCCGCGGCGAGCGCTCCAGCAGCGACGGCGTGAGCCCGGCGGCGGTCAGGTGCGACGCGACGAACTCCGCCGCCTCCCGCTCGCCCTCCGCCGACCCGCCGCCGAGGTTGGTCGTGTCGAACCTGATCAGCTGCGCACACAGCTCCTCGACAGCGGGGATGCTCACTCCGACAAGCTCCGTTCGGTGCCGATGCTCACTCCGACAAGCTCCGTTCGGGCGACTCACCCATAGCTTCCCTCCACGGCACCGCTCGCGATGGCGGTGACCACCTTGAAAGCCTTCATCGCGTCGGTCATCGACGCGGCATCGAAACCGACCCGGCGCACGTCCAGCTGGTCCACCGTCGGCACCACCGCGGCGGCCGCGGCCAGGTGCGCCGCGTCGAACTCCACCTCGATACGGTGCGCGCTCACCGAACCCTCGAAACGTCCGGCCCGCGCCATGCCGAGGTGAGCCTCCGCGCTGATCGACGCCGCGGTCACCGCGGGTGGCGTGCAGATCGCGGCGTACCGGGACACGCACTCCTTGACCGCGACCGTCCGCGCATCCGGCACGTAGGAAGAAGCGTCCGCGCAGGTGAGGTCGTCACCCGTGACCAGCAGCACCGGCACGCCGTACTCGGCGGCGAGCGCGGCGTTGAGCCGGCCCTCGCTCGCCCGCACCCCGTCGAGCCACACGCCGGTGATCTGGTTCGGCAGGTACGTGTGGGACAGCACGCCCTCGACGCCGGCGGCCGCGTGGTAGCCCAGGAACACCACGCCGTCCACGCCCGAGTCGACGCCCTGCATCATCGACAGCGGCTTGTGCCGGCCGGTGAGCAGCCGCGCCCGGCTGTCGAGGTCCTCGAGGAGGATGTTGCGCTGCGACGAGTGCGCCTCGTTCACCAGCACGTCGGTGGCCCCGCCCGCGAACAGGCCCTCGACGCACGCGTTCACGTCCCCGGTGAACATCTTCCGGAAGCGCTGCCACTGCTCGGTCCCGACCTCGACGTCCGCGGTCCACGTGACGCCCGTCGCGCCTTCCATATCGGCTGAAATCATGATCCGCACGGGACCCACGTTACGGCTTGGTACACGTCGCCGACACTCATTGACTTTTTGAACCGATAGGTGGTTACTTCCTCTCAACTATCAGGAAGAGGTGATCATCGTGAGATCGAGGCGTGTCGCGCTCGGTATCACACTTCTCGTGTCCGCCCTGGTCACGGTGCCTGTCGCGGGCCCGGCGAGCGCGGCCGCGAAGCCCGTCCCGCAGGCGGCCAAGGCACAGGGCACGAAGCTGCTCCGGATCGGCGTCACCCAGGAGATCGACTCGCTCAACCCGTTCATCAGCATCACCCGGACGGGCACCGACATCCTGCGCACCGCGTTCGACTACCTCACGGTCTACAGCCAGAAGGACCAGTCGCCGGAGGCGAGCCTCGCGGAGAGCTGGACCACGTCGGCGGACAAGCTGACCTGGACGTTCAAGATCCGCAAGGGCGTGAAATGGTCCGACGGTGAGCCCGTCACCGCCAAGGACCCCGCGTTCACGTTCAAGAAGATGCTCGACGACGAGACCGCGCGCACCGCGAACGGCAGCTACGTCCAGCAGTGGGCGTCGGTCGAGGCGCCGGACGACTCGACGCTGGTGATCAAGACGAAGGTCCCGCAGTCCACGATGCTGGCGCTGGACATCCCGATCGTGCCCGAGCACGTGTGGTCGAAGGTGACCGACATCGGCGCGGAGCCGCAGTTCCCGATGGTGGGCAGCGGGCCGTACTACGTCACCGAGTTCAAAGAGGCCCAGTTCACCAAGATGAAGGCCAACCCCAACTACTGGCGGGGCAAGCCCAAGGTGGCCGAGGTCCACTTCATCTACTACCGCAACTCCGACGCCGCGGTCACCGCGTTGCAGAGCGGCCAGGTCGACCTGGTCAACCGGCTCACCCCGACCCAGTTCGACGCGCTCAAGGGCGACCCGAACATCACGCTCAACAACGCGCAGAACCGCCGGTTCAACGAGATCGTGATCAACCCGGGCGCGGCCACGAGCGACGGCAAGCCGATCGGCAACGGCAACCCCGCGCTCAAGGACGTCAAGCTCCGCCAGGCGATCGCCACCGCGATCGACTCCAAGACGCTGGTGGACAAGGTCTGGGGCGGCTACGCCGAGGAGGCCAAGGGCTACATCCCGCCGGTCTTCAAGGACTTCGCCTGGACCCCGTCCGGTGACGTCAAGCGGACCTTCGACCTCGACAAGGCCAACCAGCTGCTCGACGACGCCGGCTACAAGAAGGGCTCGGACGGCATCCGGCTGGACAAGCAGGGCAAGCCGCTCAACCTGCGGCTGCTCGCCCACGCCGAGGCCAACCTCGACGAGACCGGTGGCCCGTTCATCAAGGGCTGGCTCAAGGACATCGGCATCAACGTCACCCTGCAGCCGGTGTCGGACACCCAGGTCAACGAGGACACCACGCGCGGCGACTTCGACCTCGCGTTCTCCGGCTGGAACGCCAACCCGGACCCGGACTACGTGCTGTCGCTGCAGACCTGCAACAACCGGCCCAACGCCCAGGGCGAGGGCGGCACGCCGGACTCGTTCCTGTGCGACGAGAAGTACGACCAGCTCTACGACAAGCAGCTCCAGGAGTTCGACCGGAACAAGCGGATCGACCTCGTCAAGCAGATGCAGGAACGGCTCTACGACCAGTCCACGCTCGTCATCCTGGGCTACGACAACGCGCTCGAGGCCTACCGCAAGGACAAGTTCGAGGGCTTCCCGCTCCAGCCCGCCAAGGGCGGCGTGATCATGAACCAGCAGGGCTACTGGGGCTACCTCGGCGCCACGCCCAAGGGTCAGGGTCCGGTGCCCGTCTACGGCGCGAACGGCGAGAACACCGCCACGGGTGGCGACACCACCCAGGCGGCGGCCGACGGCGGCAGCAGCACCGGGCTGATCCTCGGCATCGTCGGCGGTGTCGTCGTGGTGCTGCTGATCGTCGGGCTGCTGTTCGTCCGCGGCCGGCGCAAGACCGCTGAAGATCGCGAATAGGAGTTTTGTGTCGGACATCCTCATCCCGACCGAGGACGCGCTAGCGGAGGCTCCGCCACCCACCCGTGGTGGCGGAGCCGTCCGCTATGTGCTGACCAAGATCGGCGGCGGGCTGATCAGCCTCGGCCTGGTGATCGTGCTGGGCTTCCTGCTGTTCCGGGTGCTGCCCGGGGACGTCGTGCAGACCATGACCCGCGGCCGGCCGGCCTCGCCGGAGATGATCGCGGAGCTGAAGACCCGGCTGGGACTGGACAAGTCGCTGATGGGGCAGTTCGGCGACTACCTGTGGAAGCTGCTGCACGGCGATCTCGGCCAGTCCTACGTGTTCAACGTGCCGGTGGCGCAGAAGATCGGCGAGCGGCTGTGGCCGACGCTGCTGCTGGTCGGCGTCGCGACGATCATCGCGGTGGCGTTGGGCCTGTGGCTGGGCACCCGGTCGGCGTGGCGGCGGGGGAGCAGGTTCGACCGGATCTCCACCGGCGTGGCGCTGGCCCTGTGGTCCACGCCGACGTTCTGGCTGGGCATGCTGCTGCTCGCGGCCACCAGCGGGCTGTTCCCGACCGCGGGGCTCGTCTACTCCGACACACCGCCGGACTTCTTCTCCCAGGCCGTCGACATCGCCCACCACATGGTGCTGCCGACGGTCACCCTCGTCGCGGTGATCTACGCGCAGTACCAGCTCGTCATGCGCTCCTCGCTGCTCGAGGAGATGGGCGCGGACTACCTGACCACCGCGCGGGCCAAGGGACTGCGCGAGGACCTCGTGCGCCGCCGGCACGCGGTGCCCAACGCGCTCCTGCCGACGGTCACCCTGGTGTTCCTGCACCTGGGCTTCGTGATCGCCGGCGCGGTCACCACCGAGACCGTCTTCTCCTGGCCCGGCCTGGGCCTGCTGACCTACGACGCGCTGCGGGTGCGGGACCTGCCGCTGCTGCAGGGCACGTTCATCGTGCTGGCCGGCGCGGTGATCACCATGAACGTCATCGCGGACGTGCTCTACCGCGTCCTCGACCCCCGGGTGCGTGCGTCGTGACCACTCCGTCCCCCCGCACCCTCGCCTGGCGCCGGCGCGGGGCCGCGTTCGCCGCCGGGTGGAGGCAGTTCGCCAAGCAGCGCACCGGCCTGCTCGGGCTGGGCCTGCTCGTGCTCATCGTGCTGCTCGCGGTCCTCGCCCCGGTGCTCACCGACCGCGAGGGCCTGGACGTCACCCGGGCCACCGGCGGCCGGATGGAGCCGCCGAGCGCGGAGTTCCTGCTGGGCACCGACCGGCCCGGCCGCTCGGTGTTGCTGCTGACCCTGTGGGGCGCCAGGGTCTCGCTCACCGTCGGCTTCGTGGCGACGCTGCTGTCGATCGCGATCGGCACGATCATCGGCATCCTGGCCGCGCACTACGGCCGCTGGGTCTCCGCCGGGCTCATGCGGATCACCGACTTCTTCCTCGTGCTGCCCTCGCTGGTGCTCGCGATCGCGCTGTCGACGGTGATGGAGCGCGGCATCGGCACGATCATCCTGGCGATCGGGCTGACGTCGTGGCCCTCGGCGGCGCGCCTGGTGCGGGCGCAGACGCTGACGATCGAGGCGCGGCCCTACATCGAGCGGTCGAAGGCCCTGGGCGGCGGGCACACCCACGTGATCACCAAGCACGTGCTGCCCGCGGTGCTGCCGCTCGTGTTCGTCAACACCACGCTCGCGGTGGGCAGCGCGATCGTGGCCGAGTCGACGCTGTCGTTCCTGGGCCTCGGCGACCCGGACCCGATGCGGCCCTCGTGGGGGTCGATGCTGCGCTCGGCGTGGCTGGACAGCGCGGTCATCGCGGGTGCCTGGTGGTACCTGCTGCCGCCGGGCATCGCGATCGGCATCGTGGTGCTGGCGTTCACCATGTGCGGGCGGGCGCTGGAGTCCGTCCTGAACCCACGGCTGCGGGAGGGCTGAGCGGTGCCGCTTCTGGAGCTGAAGGACCTGACCGTGCGCTACCGCGGTCGCGAGCGCGAGGTCGAGGCCGTCCGCGGTGTGAACCTCACCCTCGACGCGGGCGAGACGCTCGGGCTGGCCGGCGAGTCCGGCTGCGGGAAGTCGACGCTGGCCATGTCGGTGCTGCGGCTGCTGCCCCCCTCGGCCGAGATCGGCGGCGAGATCCTGCTCGACGGCGAGGACGTCTCCACGATGAAGTGGGGGCGGCTGCGCGCGGTGCGCTGGACCACCGCGTCGATCGTGTTCCAGGGCGCCATGCACGCGCTGAACCCGGTGCGCCGGGTGCGCGACCAGATCGCCGAGCCGATCGTGCTGCACAGCGCGTCGCCGCCGGCAGCGGGCGCGGTGGCCAAGCGGGTGGCCGAACTGCTGTCCCAGGTCGAGCTGCCGGCCGCGAAGGGCGACGCGTACCCGCACGAGCTCTCCGGCGGGCAGAAGCAGCGCGTGATGATCGCGATGGCGCTGGCGTGCGAGCCGCGGCTGGTGATCGCCGACGAGCCGACCACCGCGCTCGACGTGATCGTCCAGGCGCAGGTGCTGGACCTGATGACCCAGCTCGTGACCGAGCGGGACATCGGGCTGGTCATGATCAGCCACGACCTCGCGGTGCTCGCCTCGACCTGCCGTCGGCTCGCCGTGATGTACGAGGGCGAGCTGGTCGAGGAGGGCGAGTCGGCCGCGGTCATCGCCGACCCGCGGCACCCGCACACCAAGGCGCTCGCGGCCGCGTTCCCGACCGTCGGCGACCCGGCGTACCGCTACGCGCCGGCGACGAGCAGCCCGCTGGGCCTGCCCGGGGCACCCGAGCCCGCGTCCGGCGAGCCGCTGCTGCGCACCGAGGACCTGCGGGTGACGTTCCAGGGCCGGGGCGGGTCGGTGACCCACGCCGTCGCCGGGGTCGACCTCGAGGTCCGGCCGGGCGAGATCGTCGCGCTGGTCGGCCAGTCCGGCTCGGGCAAGACCACGCTGGCCCGCACGATCCTGGGCCTGCAACCGCCGACCGCCGGCCGGGTGGTCTACGGCGGCACGCCCGTCCCGACGTCCAGCCGGGGGCTCAAGGCCTACCGGCGGCAGGTGCAGCTCGTGCTGCAGGACCCGACGAGCGCGCTGAACCCGCGGCACTCGGTCTACGAGTCGGTCGCCGAGGGCCTGCGCATCCACCGGGTCGCCGGCGACGAGCGCGAGCACGTGGCCGCCGCGCTCGAGGCCGCGGAGCTGCGCCCACCGGAAGAGTTCATGCCCTTGTTGCCGCACCAGCTCTCCGGCGGGCAGCGGCAGCGGGTGGTGATCGCCGGCGCGCTGGCCCTCGAGCCGCGGCTGCTCGTGGCGGACGAGCCGGTGGCGTCGCTGGACGCGTCGGTGCGCGGGGAGATCCTGGCGCTGCTGCTGCGGCTGCGGGCCAAGCTCGACCTCGCGGCCCTGGTGATCACCCACGACCTGGGGCTGGCGTGGAACATCGCCGACCGGGTCGCCGTGATGTACCAGGGCGAACTGGTCGAGGTGGGCTCGGTGGACGACGTCCTGCGCAACCCGAAGCACGACTACACCCGCTCGCTCCTGGCCGCCCTCCCGACGACCGCGCCGAGCTCGCCCGCTCCATGATCGCTACCCGGGGTGTCGCGCCCGGCACGCCCGGTGTGTCAAAAAGCGGCCGTTGCGGCAAACAGACCAGCGGGCCTGTGTAATCTCAAGCCGCCATGTTCACCACCACTAATCCGTCCGCAGAAGGCAGTGTGACCACCGTCGACAACGCGAGCCCCGCGGAATCCGGTGGGCGGCGCACGCATCCTCTGCCGGTGCGCACGATCGCGCTCGGCACGATCGGCAGCCTGCTGATCCTCGTGAGCGCGCTGGGCGCGGGCGCGACCCTCGCGCAGGACCCGGTCCTGGGTCGCAGCGCCATGTCGTGGGTCCGGTACGGCCACGGGCGGATGCTCGCCACGGTCATTCTCTACATCGGATTCCTGCTGGTGGTCTGGGCGTGGGTGCGGCTGGGCCGGCACGTGCTGGCCGGGCGGGTCGGCGCGCGGCCCGTGCTCGTGGCGGCGGCGTGCTGGATCGTCCCGATGCTGTTCTCGCCGCCGGTGTTCAGCCGCGACGCCTACCTCTACATCGCCTACGGCACGCTGCCGCTGCACGGCTACGACCCGTTCACCGTCGGCCCGGGCAACCTCGACGTCGACCCGGTGGTGGACAACGTCGACTCGTTCTGGCAGAGCACCCCGGCGCCGTACGGGCCGCTGTTCATCCTGCTGGCCAAGGGCGTCATCTCGATCACCGGCACCAACATGATCGCCGGGGTGCTGCTGATGCGGCTCGGCCTGATGATCGGCGTGGGCCTGCTGCTGTGGGCCATGCCGATCCTCGTGCGCCACCTCGGCGGCCGGCTGCCGGTGGCGTTGTGGCTGGCGATCGCCGGGCCGATGACCGTCGTGCACCTCATCGGCGGGCCGCACAACGACCTGCTGATGGTCGGCTTCCTCGCCGCCGGCACGGCGATGATGCTGGAACGCCGGCACGTGCTCGGCATGGTGCTGCTCACCCTCGCGGTCGCGGTCAAGGCCACCGCCGCGGTGGCGCTGCCGTTCCTCGTGTGGGTATGGGCGGGGCACCTGTCCTCGACCCGGTGGCGCAACTTCGCCCGCGCGTGCTCGCTCTCGCTCGGGATCTTCGTCGTCACGTTCGCCGCGGCCACGTTCGTGTCCGGGGTCGACCTCGGCTGGATCGGCGCGCTCGACGCGCCCACCGCCATCGTCAACTGGCTGTCGCTGCCCACCGGCGTCGGCGAGCTCATCCACGGCATCGTCGGCCTGGTGATCGACCTCAACAAGGTCTACTTCGTCAACGTGCTGCGCGTCCTCGGCGGCATCCTGATGCTGGTGATCCTGGTCAAGCAGTGGTGGCGGGCCCGCGACGGCGGCCCGGACGCGGTCAAGCGCGCCGCCATCGCGCTGCTGGTCGTCGCGATCCTCTCGCCCGCCACCCTGCCGTGGTACCTCACCTGGGGCTTCATGCTCGCGGCCGCGCTGCCGTGGAAGCGCCGCCAGCTCGCCGTGCAGGTCACCTTCGCGGTGTTCCTCGTGCTCACCTACACCCCGGCCGGCGACGACCTGCTCTACAACTGGCTGTTCATGGCCCTGGCCGCCGGCGTGTCCGTGCTCGCCGGCGTGTCGCTGCTGCGGCCGGACCCGCTCAACGTCTTCGACCGGCACCTCGAGCCGCTCACGCCGGTCGGAATGAGCGTTGGGCGCTGACACCGGCACGGCGACCGACACCGTGAGCGCCCCCGGCGAGGCTCCTGCTCCTCCCGCGCCGGCGACGACGCCGGTCCGCACGATCGTCCTCGGCACGGTCGGCTCGGTGCTGCTGCTCCTCGGCGGGCTCGGCGCCGCCGCCGGCGCGGTCGACGACCCGATCATGTCCGACAGCGTGGTGTCCTGGCTGCGGTACGGCCACGGCAAGATGCTGTCGACGGTCGTGGTCTACGTCGGGTTCGTGCTGATGGTGTGGGCGTGGGTCCGGCTGGGCCGCGGCGTGCTCGCGCGCCGGGTCGGCACCCGCCCGGTGCTCGTCGCGGCGGCGTGCTGGACCGCGCCGCTGCTCCTCGCGCCCGCGCTGTTCACCCGGGACGTGTACTCCTACCTCGCGCAGGGCGCGATCGCGCTGGCCGGGTTCGACCCGTTCAAGGTGGGCCCCACCGTGCTCGACTCGACGGCGCTCATCGAGAACGTGCACCCGTTCTGGCAGGACACGCCGGCGCCGTACGGGCCGCTGTTCATCCTGCTGATCAAGGGCACCGTGTGGCTCACCGGCACCAACATCGTCGCCGGTGTGCTGCTCACCCGGCTCACCCAGCTCGTCGGGCTGGGCCTGCTGCTGTGGGCGCTGCCCGGGTTGGTGCGCCATCTCGGCGGGCGGCTGCCGGTGGCGGCGTGGATGGTGCTCGCCGGTCCGCTGACCGTCGTGCACCTGGTCGGCGGTCCGCACAACGACCTGCTGATGATCGGGTTCATGGCCGCGGGCACGGTGCTCGTGCTCGACCGGCACCACATCTCCGGAATCGCGCTGGTGACGCTCGCCGTGGCGGTGAAGGCGAGTGCCGCGGTGGCGCTGCCGTTCCTGGTGTGGGTGTGGGCGGGGCACCTGTCGTCGTCGCGGTGGCGCGCGTTCGCGCGGGCGTGCGCGGGTGCGCTGGCGGTGTTCGGCGTGGTGTTCGCGGCGGTCACCGTGCTGGCCGGGGTCGACCTGGGCTGGGTGACGATGGTCAACGCGTCGTCCCGGCTGGTGAACTGGTTGTCCGTGCCGACCGCGGTGGGGGAGATCCTGCACGGGATCATCGGCATCGCGGTCGACGTGCCGCGGGGCTGGGTGATCACGGTGACGCGCCTGCTGGGCACGGCGCTGCTGGTGTTCGTGGTGGTCCGGCAGTGGTGGCGGGCGCGGGAGGGCGGCCCGGACGCGGTGCGGCGGGCGGCGATCGCGTTGTTCGCGGTGGCGCTGCTGTCGCCGACGATGCTGCCCTGGTACCTGACGTGGGGCCTGGCGCTGGCCGCGGGGCTGGCGTGGAAGCCGCGCCAGCTGGCGGTGTTCGTGGGGGTGTCGGCGTTCATGGTGGCCCCGTACTCGGCCGACGGTGAGACGCTGCTGTACGTGTGGCCGTGGATGTTCCTGGCGATCGCGCTGTCCGTGCTGGCCGCGGTGTCCCTGGTCCGCCCGGACCCGCTGCGCTGGGCGATCCGCCCGGTGCGGGACTGATGCCGGCGCTCTCGGTGGCCCGCGGGCCGGTCTCGCTGCGCCGCTGGTCGACGTCCGACGAGGACGACCTGTACCGGCTGGTCACCTCGGCACAGGAGTGGCTACGCCCGTGGGCGACGTGGGCCGCCGGGCCGTACGAGCGGACCCGGCCGGCCGAGTTCGTGGTGGAGTGCCTGGAGAAGTGGGCCTCGGGGGCGGTCTACCGGTATGCGATCACGGGTGCCGGTGCGCTCGCGGGCGGGTGCTCGCTGGGACGCAACGGCGTGCCGGACGTGCTGGAGATCGGCTACTGGCTGCACCCCGGCCACACCGGCCGCGGCTACGCGACCACGGCGGCGGGTCTGCTGGTGGAGCAGGCGTTGACCGTGCCGGGCGTGACGAGGGTCCAGATCCGCCACGACGTGGCCAACACGGCGAGCGAGGGCGTCCCGCGCCGCCTGGGCTTCACCGACGTCGGCCGGCACGCGCGGCCGCGCGAGGAGTGGGCGGCCGCGGAGCGTGGGGTGGACATCATCTGGGAGCTCACGCGCCCGTCGCTCACGGGGTGACTCTCGCCGCTCTGGCGTAGCGCGCGGACAGCTTCTTGAGCTCGGCGAGGAGCTCGGGCGGGCCGGTCACCTCGAAGTCGGCGTCCATCAGTCCGATGTAGACGGCCAGCGTCTGCGGGGTGTCCGAGCCGACGGCCACCACGCACTCGTCCTCCGTCGAGGACAGCAGCTCCACGCCGGGCGGCAGCTTCCGCGCCAGCTCGTCGGGCGGGGCGAACACGCGGACGGTGGCCCGGAAGCGCCACGTCGCGGTCCCGAGCTTCGCGGCCACGTACGCGGCGACGTCGCCCCCGGGTGGCTCCCGCGGCGTGAACCGGGGGCCGGTCGGGATCTTGGGGCGCAGCCGGTCGACGCGGAAGGTGCGCCAGTCCGCACGGTCGACGTCGTACGCGACGAGGTACCAGCGCCCGCGGGCGTGCGCGAGCCGGTGCGGCTCGACCGTCCGGATCGACTCCGTGCCCTCATGACTCGCGTAGTCGAAGCGCAGCCGCTCGTGGTCGCGGCACACGGCGGCCAGCGTGCTGAGCACCTCGCCGTCCACGGTCGGCCCGCGGCCCGGCACCGGCACGGTCGCCATGTGCAGCGCGTTCACCCGGTGCCGCAGCCGCGACGGCAGCACCTGCTCGAGCTTGCCGAGCGCGCGGACCGACGTCTCCTCGATGCCGGTCACCCCGCCGCCCGTGGCGGTGCGCAGGCCGACCGCCACGGCCACCGCCTCCTCGTCGTCGAGCAGCAGCGGCGGCAGCTGGGCACCCGCGCCGAGCCGGTAGCCGCCGGCCGCCCCGGGGGTGGCGTGCACGGGGTAGCCGAGGTTGCGCAGCCGCCCGACGTCGTTGCGCACGGTCCGGGTCGTGACGCCGAGCCGCTCGGCCAGCGCGGGACCGGTCCAGTCGCGGTGGGCCTGCAGCAGCGAGAGCAGGCGCAGCAGCCGCGCCGAGGTGTCCACCATGGCTCGTATTCTGCCCCGCATTGCGGAACGAACCTTTCCGCAATGCTTCCTAGCCTGGGCACATGAACATCGAACCGTTCCGCATCGACATCCCGCAGGCCGACCTCGACGACCTCCACACCCGCCTCGCGGCCACCCGCTGGCCGGCCCCGCTGCCGGGCGTGGGCTGGGAACGCGGCGTGCCGGTGGACTACCTGCGCGACCTCGCCGGCTACTGGCGCACCGGCTTCGACTGGCGGGCACAGGAGAAGTGGCTCAACACGTTCCCGCAGTTCACCACCGAGGTCGACGGGCAGCGGCTGCACTTCGTCCACGTCCGCTCGGCCAACCCCGACGCGCTGCCGCTGATCCTCACTCACGGCTGGCCGAGCTCGTTCGTGGAGCTGCTGAACCTCGTCGAGCCGCTCGCCGACGAGTTCCACCTGGTGATCCCGTCGCTGCCCGGGTTCGGCTTCTCGACGCCGCTGTCGGCGCCCGGCTGGGGCAACCTGTTCCGGGTCGCGTCGGTCTTCGCGTCGCTGATGACCGAGCTGGGCTACGAGCGGTTCGCCGCGCACGGCGGCGACGTCGGCGCCGGGGTGACCGGGATGCTGCCCATGGTCGCGCCCGGCCGGGTGGTCGCGGCGCACGTCACCGGGCCGGGCCCGTACCCGTTCGGCCCGCCGCTGCCGCTGGCCGGGCTGTCCGATGTGGACCGTGCGCGGGCGGAGCGGTTCAACGCCTTCCAGGCCGACGGGCTCGGGTACCTGCACCTGCAGTCGACCCGGCCGGCCACGCTGGCGTACTCGCTGACCGACTCGCCGGCCGGGCAGCTGGCGTGGATCGCGGAGAAGTTCGCCGCGTGGACCGACGCCGCGGCGGCGCTGCCGCAGGACGCGGTGGACATCGACCAGCTGCTGACCAACATCAGCGTGTACTGGTTCACCGCCTCGGGCGCGTCGTCGGCGCACTTCACCTACGAGGGGATGCGGGCGTTCCGCCAGTTCGCCGGCGAGTCCGGGGCGGCGCCGCTGACCGCGGGGGACGCGCCGCTCGGCGTCTCGGTGTTCGCCGGCGACAACTCGATCCGGTCGGTGCTCGACCCGAACTGCGAGGCCGCGCGGTGGACGGAGTTCGACCGGGGCGGGCACTTCCCGGCGCTGGAGGCGCCCGACCTGCTGGCGGGCGAGCTGCGAGAGTTCCTCCGTGACCACCGCTGACCGCACGCCGAACCGGGCAACACCGAACCGGACGACGCTGCACCGGCAGCTGCTGCTGGAGCGGTCGGCGATGCCGGCCGCTACCTGGAGACGGCGGTGAGCTCGCGTGGCGGCAACGGCTTCCTGACCGTCGCCGCCACGCACGCCGCTCTGCTGATGGCCCAGGGCGCCGGCCGGTTGCTGCGCTCGATGTCGGACAAGGGCGTGGTGGCCGTCCTCGATCCGCGCGTCGCCACCGCTCGCTACGGCGGCTTCATCAGGGCCTCACTCCGGCCGTTCTGGACGACCTACGACCCCGAGGTGGTCCGCGGCGCCCTCAAGCGCCTGGACGAGGCCCAGACCCGGTGATCCGCTCGACCAACTCGTCGCGGTAGGCCTGAGCGTCCTGCAGTTCCGGTTCGGAGCCGTCGGTCCGTTTGAGCGCGCCTTCGAGGATCCTCAACGCCTGCTGTTCGTCGCCCTTCGCGTCCGCCAGCCGTGCCGCGTTCTCCATGGCTTTCGCGAGCTTGGTGCGCGCCTCGGGTTCCTGGGCGGACTTGTTGATCCGGATCCAGTTGCCACCCGGATCGACGACGGCGAACCCGGTGTACCGGTCGTTGCGCAGCCGAGGCCTGGTCATGCGCGGAATGCCGGAGATGAGCAACTTCCCGTGCACAGCGCGCATTCCCGCCGCGAACGCCTCGAACAACGGCCCGGTGTCCTGCACGATGATCAGGCACGTGCTGTGCGACTGCTCCGGAACGTGGCCAACCATCCCGTAGAAGTGCAGGTTGATGTCCTCGCGCTGCAAGGCGATGTGCGGGTTCGGCCGCGTCTGCCGATAGGTGAGCGAGAAGCCGAGCATCTCGTAGAAGGACGCGATTTCGTCGATGTCTCGACAGGGCAGGAGCGGAATCGTCAGTTCGTTTGCCACCGCCCGAAGCTAAGCCCGGACCCGCCGAAACGACACGGAGCTATTTGCTCAAGCGAACAGCAGAACGACTCCCCAGCAAGAAGCGGTGGGCATTCGTGACGTGGCCGCCGAGGCCGACGTGGCCGTCACCACGCTCTTCGCCCACTTCGCCTCGAAAAGAGGCGCTGATATTCGAGCGGGACGGAGACTTCGAGCAACGCCTCGCACAGGCGGTCACCGGCCGGGCGCCGCACGAGCCGCTCATCCCCGCGCTGCGCCGCGAGATCCAGGCCATGGTGCGACGCGGCGGAGGGCGCCGCCCCGGTCTGGCGCATGATCGACGAATCACCCGCCCTGCGGGAGTACGAGGAGTCGATGCGGCGGCGCCATGCAGAGTCGCTGGCAACGGCCATCGCTGTCGATCTCGACCTGCCACGGACCACAACGGCCTGCCGGACGATCGCGAGGTTCGTGATCGACGCCCATTCGCTGGCCCGCGAGTCGGCCGATCCGGACACCGCGGTGGACGAGATAGCCGTTGACATGCAGCCGCACGGCTGCCTATATTCAGGCAGCCGGATGGCTGCATATTGAGGAACCTGCGATGGACGACGAGGTGTTCCGGGCGCTGGCCGACCCGAGTCGGCGGCGGCTGCTGGACGGGTTGAACGAGCGCGATGGGCAGAGCCTGCGTGAGCTGTGCGCCGGGCTGGAGATGGCGCGGCAGTCGGTGAGCAAGCATCTCGCGGTGCTCGTCGAGGCCAACCTGATCACCACCGTGTGGCGCGGCCGGGAGAAGCTGCACTACCTCAACGCGGAGCCGATCAACGCCATCGCGCAGCGCTGGATCCACCGGTACGACCGCGACCGCGTACACGCGCTGGCCGACCTGAAGACAGCATTGGAGCAGGAACCGATGGGCAACCCCGTGTTCGTCTACACCACCTTCATCGACACCACCCCCGAGCGGCTCTGGCAGGCGCTCACCGAGCCGGCGTTCACCCGCCAGTACTGGGGCGGCCTCGAGCTGGAGTCCGACTGGCAGGTCGGCTCACCGGTCCTGCTGCGGTACGCGCCGGACGAGGCCGCCAAGGACCAGGGGCAGGTCGTGCTCGAGGCCGACCCCTACCGGCGCCTCGCCTACAGCTGGCACAACTACCAGCCCGAGCACGCCGAGCTGTTCGGCTGGTCGCCGGAGCGGCTCGCCGAGCTGGTGCGGGAGCCGCGGACCCGGGTGGCCTTCGACATCGAGGAGGCCGGGCCGGTCGTCAAGCTCACCGTCACCCACGACGGGTTCGCCGGCGAGACCGAGATGTACCGCGCGATCAGCGGCCGGCTCGAGCAGAGTGGCGGCGGCTGGCTGCACCTCGTCGCGAGCATGAAGACGCTGCTGGAGACCGGCGCGGCGCTGCCCGTCTAGACGATCCTGCCGACAGCCTCGATCGTGCGGTCGAGCTGCTCGGCCCGAACCGCGGTACTGCTGCTGATCCGGCGTGACGCTGACAGCGAAACCTCGGGCCGGTTCGCCGGGATGCTGCCTAGCCTGGTGCGCATGGAGATCACCGAGTTGCGGCCGAGCCTGTACCTGGTGCGGGTCGGGTTCGGCCAGCTGTACCTGTGGCGCGACGCCGACGTCGTCACCGTGATCGACACCGGCATCGACGGGTCGGGCCCGGCGATCGCCGAGGCGGTGCGGGGCCTCGGGCTGGCGCCGTCGGCGATCGAGCGGATCGTGATCACCCACGGGCACGAGGACCACGCGGGCTCGGCGGCGGAGGTCCGCTCGTGGCACGGCGCCCCGGTCCACGTGCACGAGGCCGACGCGGCGTTCGTCCGCGGCGAGGTGCGGCGGCCGGACCCGGTGGTCACCGAGTTCGACGCGCCGCTCTGGGAGCAGATCAGCGCGCTCGGCCTGGCGCCGACCCCACCGACCACAGTGGACGTTCTGCTCCACGAGGGCGACGAGCTCGACTTCGGTGGCGGCGCAACGGTTCTGAGCATCCCCGGCCACACGCCGGGCAGCATCGCGGTGTACCTGCCGGGCCCGAAGGTCCTGTTCACCGGCGACACGATCGGCACCACCCCGGCCGGCGAGGTGATGTTGGGCGTGTTCAACCAGGACGAGGACGCCCAGCTCGAGAGCTTCCACCGGATGGCCGCGCTGGACGTGGCGACGGCGTGCTTCGGCCACGGCGAGCCGGTGGTCACGGACGCGGGCCGGGCCATGCGCGAGGCGGCGGCGAGCCACCGCAAGCGCCGCCTGGTCTAACGCAGTGCGGGCTCGGCCAGGGTGAGGGTGCCCGCGTCCGCGTCCAGCGTGGCCTCGACGCCGAGGGGGATGGTGAGCTGGGCCGGGACGTGGCCGAAGCCGAGCTCCCACACGGTCGGCATGCCCAGGCCGCCCAACAGGTCCGCGAGCACGGCGTACACTTCGGACGGTTTGCCGCAGCCGGTCCAGGAGCCCAGCGCTATGCCGGACACGCGCGTGAACCAGCCCGCGCGCAGCAGCTGGGTGAGCATCCGGTCGACCTGGTAGGGCTCCTCGTTCACGTCCTCGAGCAGCACGATCGCGTCGTCGGGGGCGGGGCGGGACGCGCCGACGCACGAGGACAGCAGGCTCAGGTTGCCGCCGACCACGACGCCGGTCGCGGTGCCGTGGTTCATCGTGGCCACCGCCGGGCCGGTGAGCGACAGCATCGACTCCGGCTCGAACAGCGTGGCACGCAGGTACTTCTGCGCGGTCTGGTCGAACGACTCGCCGGCGACGATCGGCGAGAACACCGTCACCAGGCCGAGGTTGTCACCGATCGCCTGGTGCAGGGTGGTGATGTCGCTGGACCCGGTGAACACCTTCGGGCCGGCCTCGGCCATCGCGTCCCAGTCGAGCAGGTCGACCATCCGCATCGTGCCGTAGCCGCCGCGCGCGCAGATCACCGCCGCGACGGCCGGGTCGCACCACGCGCGCTGCAGGTCGGCGGCGCGGTGCGCGTCGGTGCCGGCGAGGTAGGGCAGGTCGGGATGCCGGTCGAGCACGTGCTTGCCGACCTGCACCCGCAGGCCCCAGTCCTGCAGCACGGCGACGCTGCTGTCGATGAGCTCCGGCCGCACCGGGCCGGCCGGCGCGACGAGCGCGACCGTGTCGCCGGCCGCGAGGCGGGCCGGCCGGGTGCGCGTGCTCACGTGCGCAGCTCCAGCACCGGCACCCCGGGCGGGGTGAAGCCGAACACCTGGCCGTAGAAGGAAAGCTCGGCCTCCAGCGCCGCGGTGACGGTCTCCGCGCGGCGGAACCCGTGCTGCTCGCCCTCGAACGTGAGGTACGCGTGCGGCATGCCGCTGCCGTCCAGCGCCGCCACGAACCGGTTGGCCTGCTCGGGTGGGCACACCTGGTCCTCCAGCCCTTGCAACAGCAGCACCGGGCCGGCGAGCCGGTCGAGCCGGTTCATCGGCGACCGCTCGACGTAGCGGGCCTCGTGCTCGGGCAGCGTGCCGATCAGGCCGTCGAGGTAGCGGGACTCGAAGTCGTGCGTCTCGTCGGCGAAGCCCAGCAGGTCGAGCAGCGGGTACATGATCGTGGCGCACCGGTAGGTGTCCACTGTGGTCATTGACGCCGCCGAGGTCCAGCCGCCCGCCGAGCCGCCGCGGATCGCGAGCCGGGTGCCGTCGGCCGAGCCCTCCGCGGCGAGGGTGGCAGCGACCGCGGCGCAGTCGTGCACGTCGACCACGCCCCACTCGCCGTTGAGCGCCTCGCGGAACGCCCGCCCGTAACCGGCCGAGCCGCCGTAGTTCACCGCGACGTAGCCGAAGCCGCGGCTGGTGAAGTACGCGATCTCGA
>NZ_DASWSJ010000040.1:0-9885 GCF_036402745.1 Actinophytocola sp.
GGGGCCTGGCTGTACACGTGACCTGCGATCATGGCCGCAAGCCTAGCTCGCGGGTGACCGGTCAGCCGGCAGGCACCGTCGCCGTGTTGCCGGGGAGGGACTGGGCACCCAGCGGCGCCGCCGCAGGGTCGCCGGCCGGGACGCCGGTGCCCGTCTCGCTACGGGGGGTCTCGCTCGTGGGCGGCGTGACGGTCGTCGTCGGCGGCGTGACGGTCGTGGGCGGCGGCTCGGTCGTGGTCGGCGGGGTCGAGGGCTGCGGATCGCCGGAACCCGTGCCGCTGCCGGGGTTCGCGCCCGTGCCGGAGTTGTCCGGCGCGGTGCTCGGGTTGGGTTGCGGCGGCGACGTCGCCTCACCGGACGGGCTGCCCGGCAGCTGCGCGACCAGTTGCCGGTGCTGCTTCTCCAGCTCGGCCTTGCCCTCGTCCTTGGACACCGTGGGCAGCGCCGCGTGCGCGGCCTCGAGCTTGGACTTGGCCTCGTCGAGGTTGCCCTCGGTGAGCGCGGCCTTGGCCTCACGCAGGTCGGCCCGGACCGCCTCGGCGGCCTCGACCGAACGCGCGTGGTCGGCGTAGAGCACCTTGGTGAGCGCCCACAGCGTGTCGCCCGGCTGGGCGTTCTGCGCGGCGAGCCCCATGCCGGCGAAACCGATGGCCAGCACCGCGGCCGCGGCGGCCACGGGCACCAGCAGCCGCGGGCGGCGCTTGCGGCGCATCCGGGCGGCCTGCACGGTGACGGTGGCGAGCTTCTCGTCGACGAGCTCGCCGATCGGCTCGGTCTCGACGTCCTGGCGCCACGCCATCAGCAGCGCGCTCAGCTGGTCGTCCGGCGCCCCGTTCGGATCCTCCAGGCTCGCGCCGCCGAGAAGGTCGAGATACTCGTCGTCGGCGTGCACCGACGCGAGGTCGAAGTCGAAGTCGGAAGCGGCCTCGGCCGGCCGGTCATCCTGTGGCAAACCGGTACCCAGCTCGCCTCGATCCCCTCGATCACCCATTCAGACCACCTCCTCCGCTGACAACGTCTTCCGTAACCGGGCTAGTGCGCGGTGCTGTGCCACCCGAACCGCTCCCGGCGTCGAGCCGACCGCCTCCGCGGTCTCCTCGGCCGAGAGTCCGACGACCACTCGCAGCAGGACGATGTCCCGCTGCTTGTCCGGGAGCACGTCCAGCAGATCGTTCATCCGCCGACTGAGGTCGGCCTGCATGGCACGTTGCTCCGGACCGGCATCGGTCTCCGGTTCATCTGGAACGTCGGCAACCGGCTCCGATCGGTTACGCCCAGCGGCACGATGCGCGTCCGCCACCTTGTGTGCGGCGATGCCGTACACAAAGGCCAGGAAAGGTCGCCCCTGGTCGCGGTAGCTGGGCAAGGCCGTTAGCACCGCGAGACACACCTCCTGTGCGACGTCGTCTGCCGAAGCGAACGAACGCTCCTGCCTTCCCACACGCGCGCGGCAGTACCGCACGACCAGAGGCCGGATGGACGCAAGCACCCGGTCAATGGCGCGTGGATCGCCTTCGACGGCAGCGCCAACTGAAGCGTCCAGTCCGTCCCCCAATGTGGTCATCGCAGCGAGCAGCCTCAGTGTTACGTGCAGGTACGGTCAGTCGAACATCACACTAGGTGAGGGACGTGCTATCCCTCGCCGGGGTGTCACCCACCGTACCGCGCACCACAAACAGTTCCCTTATGCGCTGGTGAGCGACACGTCCACCATTCCTCTGGGTGATCGGCCCTCTACACGCCGTCCCGCCGACCGTCCCAGTTGAACCCCGAACGCGCTGAACGACGCCCTCCCCGCATGGCGTGCGGGTGGCGTCGTTCGGTTCGCCGTGCGTTGGAAAGGTTACGAAACGAGACCTCGTCGGAAGCCGTGCGCGACGGCCTGCGCGCGGTCGCGCACGCCGAGCTTGCGGAACAGGCGGCGGGCGTGGGTCTTCACCGTGTCCTCGGACAGGTAGAGCTCGCGGCCGATCTGGCCGTTGCTCTTGCCCATGGCCATGCCGCGGAGCACCTGGAGCTCGCGGTCGGTCAGCTGAACGCCCGGGTCGGACGGCTGCCGCGGCGCGGGCACCGAGGTGCTCGCGAGCGTGTGCGCGAGCGCGGCCACCAGCTCCGGCCGCGATGCGTCCCAGCGGAGGTAGCCGCGCGCACCGCCGGCGATGGCGGCCGCGATGCTGCTGGCGTCGTCGGGAGCACCGAACACGATCACGTTGGCCTGCGGGTTGGCCGAAACCAGGCGACGGGTCGCCTCGACCCCGGTTGGCACCGCACGTTGGGTGCCGACGAGGACGACGTCGACCGGAGCGCGGGAGAATCTGGCGAGCAGCTCGTCACCGTGCGCTACGCAGTCGATGCGACTAACCCCTGGAACCGCGGACATGACACGGGTCAAGCCTTCCCGCACGCCGCGGCGGTCGTCGCAAATCAAGACCGTCGTCACGGGGACTCCTTCCTGCAGCCGAGTGACGTACTCCTCCCTATCGGACGCTTCGGCGCGAACCTTGACACGATCTGGTGGTAATTCTTCCGACCAGTTCGCCCAGATGTCCGTACCCACCCCGTCACCCAGTTGGGCCAGCGAGCCGAGGCACCCACGGGGAGCGCTCGGCGAGCCTGCGTCCGACTGGGTCCGCCCGACGTAACACGCTGTGTAAGGCTATGCCCGCGCACCGACAAAATTGGTCCGCTCGGGTGGCATCCAGCTCGGCCATGATCAACGCACCCGGCCAGACCAGCGACAACAGACCCAGATCCGTCGCATCGGCAAGCGCGCGGCGCACGATTTCCTCCGCCCGGCCGGTCGTCCCCCGCGCCGCGAGCGCCGCCCCGAGCACCATCCCGGACTTGATCCGGTGCCGGACCGAGCCCTCCGCGGCCGCGCGCTCGGCGGCCGGCTCGGCGAACCGGACGGCCTCCTCGGCACGGCCGGCGCTCAGCTCGATCTCCGCTGAGACCCAATCGTTGCGAACGGCCCCCCGCCAGCCCGCCTCCTGCCGCCGGGCGACCGCGACGAGCCGGCGGGCCTCGCCCAGCCGAGCGGCGCCGACCGCGTCGGCGGCGAGCCCGAGCAGGACGTCCGACCGTGCCTGGGCCACCGCCGGCGTGTCCGCGAGTCCGGCGAGCCGGGCGTGTCCGGCGGCGTCGAGCACCCGGGCGTCGGCGTGGCCGCCAAGCTGGCGCCGGTGGGAGGCGAGCGCGGCGGACGCGAGCGCGGCGAGCACCGGGTCGGCGTGGGTGCGCAGCCGGTCGAGGAGGGTCACAGCGGCGGCGTACCGCCCCTGGCCGCCGAGGACGACGGCGGCGAGCCACTGTTGCCGAGGGTCGGCCGGCGTTCGGGTGATGGCGAGGTCCGGCCGGTCACCGAACGCCGCGTCCGCCAAGTCCGTCACGCGCCGACCAGCGACTCGATCCGGTGGACCGCGCCGGCGAGGTCCTCGAGCCGGTCCACCCGATCGGGGAGGTCGGTGGTGAACCAGCCGGGGCCGCAGGCGAACAGCCGCACCCGGGCCCGCGTGCGGGGCACCCGCTCGAAGACGTCGGCGACGCCGTGGCGGGGCAATTGCGCCCAGACCGCGACCGCGGCCGGCCCGGTCCGGCGGACCGCGGCGGCCAGCGCCTCGGCCGGCAGCGCGGCGCCCAGCATCTGGGTCCCGATGCCGGCCGCCGCGAGCGCGGCGCGCAGTACATACAGAGGAAGGCTGTGTCGTTCGTCCGGCGCGCAGCACAGCAGGACCGGGCGCGGGTTGCGTGGCGCGGTCACCACGGGTGTCGCGCCGATCATGGCGGCCAGCGCGCACTCGTGGACCAGGTGCTCGACCTCGACGCACTCGCCGGACTGGACCCACCGGGCGGCGAGCGCGGAGAGCACCGGCCGCAGCACGTCGTCCCAGACCGCGACGACGCCGAGGTCGGCGATCCGGTCGGCGATGAGCTGCTGGGTGGCGACCGCGTCCATGGCCAGGGCGGCCCGGCTGAGCCCGACGACCGCGCTCGAGCGGGGGCCGGCCGCCGGGATGCCCTGTTCCCGCGACTCACGCGGAGCGAGTACGTGCACCTCGGGGGCCGGCGCGTGCCGCAGTGCGTAGCCCGCCGCCTCGGCCGGGGTGGCGCCGCGCAGGAGGGCCTGCTGCATGAGCTCGAGCCGGGCGACGTCGGCCGGCGCGTACCTGCGGTGGCGGCCGGTGGTGTGCTCGCGCGGACCGATGCCGTAGCGGCGGTCCCAGGTGCGCAACGTGGCCGGCGCGACCCCCAGCCGCCGGGCGACGGCCGCGACCGGGAGGGTCGGCTCGTCCTCTTCCCTGTCATCGGTCACCGGGTCCCGCGGCTCGTCGCCGACAATCAGCGAAGCACCGCCATGATCGCCCACCTTTGTCGCCACCCTCCCATCGTCGGGTGATCACAAGCGTCCGGCAACTGGATCGACGAACACGCTGCGTCTACCTGGCGAATCGATCGGCTGAAAGTGCAGGCCAATGAGTCGATCACTCTTGAACAAGCATTGGCGCGGTTCTAGCGTTGGTTCCGCTGCACCGAATGGAGTAGTCGGTTCATACGAACTTCCGGCGAGGGAGGCGGTCACCATGGCGGACACTCGCAGGCTCCCAGGTCCCAACGCAGACGTCTGGGACTGGCAGCTCGATGGTTCCTGCCGCGGCATGGACAGTGCGTTCTTCTTTCACCCCGATGGGGAACGCGGCCCGGCCAGAGCGCGACGTGAGGCCAGAGCCAAGGCCATCTGCCAGGCGTGTCCCGTGCTGGAGCTGTGCCGCCAGCACGCGCTGGCGGTGCACGAGCCATACGGCATCTGGGGCGGCCTGTCCGAGGGCGAGCGGGAGGCCATCATCAAGCTCGAGAAACGCACACTAGCCGTGGCAACCTGATCAACGATCGACCGAGCGCCGCGCCCGGCACCCGCCGGACGCGGCGTTCGTCATCCCGGCAGGAATCCCGAACAGCGAACGCCACGTCCACCCCCGCTGCGCCGCCCACCATCCCGGCCACACCCAACTTTCGCGCGGCATCCACCATCCCGGCCACACGCGAACGCCACATCCCAGCCGTCTGCCCGCAGCTGTCACCATCCCCGAAACACATGACCCACCACAGCCAGGCCCGCCCGCGGGGTCACCATCTCCCAAACGGCGAACGCCGCGCCCGGATGTCCCGGACGCGGCGTTCGCGTTGCTCTGTATAGAAGGTGTCAGTACCCCGGGCCGTGACCGTGCCCGTGACCGTGGCCCTGACCAGCGGCCTCCGGCTCCTCTTCCTTCTTCTCCACCACGGACGCCTCGGTCGTGAGCACCATCCGCGCGATGGACGCCGCATTGGTGACCGCCGACCGGGTGACCTTGACGGGGTCAACGACACCGTCGGCGAGCAGGTCACCGTAGGTGAGCTTGGCGGCGTTGAAGCCGTGGCCCCACTGGAGCTCGCGCACCTTGGAGACGACGACCGGGCCCTCGAAGCCGGCGTTGGCCGCGATCCACGACAGCGGCGCGACGAGCGCCTCCCGCACGATCGCGATGCCCGTGGCGACGTCACCGGAGTGCGACTCGCTCAGCTTCGCCAGGTCGGTGGCCGCGTGCACGAGCGACGAGCCGCCGCCGGGCACGATGCCCTCCTCGACCGCGGCCTTGGTGGCCGAGACCGCGTCCTCGATGCGGTGCTTGCGCTCCGACAGCTCGGTCTCGGTGGCCGCGCCGACCCGGATGACCGCCACGCCGCCGGCCAGCTTCGCCAGCCGCTCGGACAGCTTCTCCCGGTCCCAGTCGGAGTCGGTCGCCTCGATCTCCTTGCGGATCTGCTCGGCGCGCGCCTCGACGTCGGCCTTGTTGCCGCCGCCGTCGATGATCGTGGTCTCGTCCTTGGTGACCACGACGCGGCGGGCGCTGCCCAGCACGTCCAGGTCGACCTCGGAGAGCTTCATCCCCAGGTCGTTGGACACCACGGTGGCGCCGGTGACGACCGCGAGGTCGTCGAGGAACGCCTTGCGCCGGTCACCGAAGTACGGCGCCTTGACCGCGACCGCGCGGATCGTCTTGCGCACCGAGTTGACGACCAGCGTCGACAGCGCCTCGCCGTCCACGTCCTCGGCGACGATCAGCAGCGGCTTGCCGGCCTGGGCGACCTTCTCGAGGATCGGCAGCAGGTCGTTGAGCGAGGAGATCTTCTCCCGGTGCAGCAGCACCGCGGCGTTCTCCTGCACCGCTTCCTGCGCCTCCAGATCGGTGGCGAAGTAGGCGGAGATGTAGCCCTTGTCGAACTGGACGCCCTCGGTGATGACGAGCTCGGTGGCCAGCGTGGAGGACTCCTCCACGGTGATCACGCCGTCCTCGCCGACCTTCTCGATGGCCTCGCCGAGCAGCGCGCCGATCGACGCGTCGCGCGAGGCGACCGTGCCGACCTGGGCGATGTTGTCGCGGCCCTTGACCGGGGTGGCCTTGCTCTTGAGGATCTCGACGACCGCGTCGGCGGCGAGCTGGATGCCCTGGCCGAGCGCGGTCGGGTTGGCCCCGGCCGCGACGTTGCGCATGCCGACCCGGACCATCGCCTGCGCGAGCACGGTGGCCGTGGTGGTGCCGTCACCGGCGACGTCGTTGGTCTTGGTGGCGACGTTCTTGGCGAACTGGGCGCCGAGGTTCTCGAAGGCGTCGTCGAGCTCGATCTCGCGCGCGATGGTGACGCCGTCGTTGGTGACGGTCGGGCCACCGAACTTCTTGGCCAGCACGACGTGCCGACCGCGCGGCCCGAGCGTGACCCGCACCGTGTCGGCGAGCTTGTTCACCCCGCGCTCGAGCGCACGACGAGCGTCCTCGTCGAAGCTGATCTGCTTGGGCATGTCCTACCTTTCTTGGACACACAGCGCCCCGGGACCCCGTGGGGGCCACCGGGGCGCTGTGAGTGACTAACGCCAGGCGTCAGTTGACGACGGCCAGCACGTCGCGGGCGGAGAGGATCAAGTAGTCCTCACCGTTGTACTTGATCTCGGTGCCGCCGTACTTGGAGTAGATGACGACGTCGCCGACCGCCACGTCCACCGGGAGGCGGTTGCCGCTGTCAGCGATCCGGCCCGGGCCCACGGCCAGGACCTTGCCCTCCTGGGGCTTCTCTTTTGCTGTGTCTGGGATGACCAGGCCAGACGCCGTCGTGGCCTCGGCTTCGCTCGCCTGGACGACGATCTTGTCCTCGAGCGGCTTGATGTTCACGCTCACCGCTGTGACCTCCACGGGTCGACTCGATTGCGTTGGCAGTTACCTGTCGTGCTTGCGGCTCCTGCCACCCCGCCGTCGCGGGTGCCGGGGCGGTGTCGGCGCCGTACGTTTGGCACTCTACCCACGCGACTGCTAACGGTGCAACGAGGGTCCACAGGGTACTTCTCAGTCCACCCAGATCGGTCGGCCCGAGACGGTCGTGCCGCGCGCCGCCAACAGTACGGCGGCGGTCGCGTCGAGCGCCGTGGGCAACGCCGGAGTGCTCATCATTCGGGAGCGAATCGGCTCGATGACGTTCTCGAGCCGCCGGGCGAGCATGAGCGGCGCGATGTACTCGGTGAACACGGGCCGCAGGTGTGCCTTGCCCTGGGCCCGGCTCGCCACGAACCGGACCTGTGCACCGCAGCTGAGGCCCAGCGCGGTCAGCGCCGACGCCTGGGTCAGCTTGAGCTCGATCGCGTTGTGGAGGCTGTACGAGGGCGGTTCCTCTGCCTCGAAGTCGAACGGGTCCAGCTGCGACAGACACTGTTCGGGCCGGTCGCGGGCGAGGTGCCACCAGCCTTGGGAGATCGCGAGGGACACGGACATGTCGGCGTTGGTCTCGTAGTCGCCGACGCGCCGGAAGTCCCGGTCCATCTCCGCGTGGGTGGCGCCGGTGAACAAGCGCCCGACCGTGCGCCGGCGAAGCGTGGCGATCTGGATGAACGGCGCGGGCTTGATCAGCAGGACCTCGTCGTAGAGACGTTCGGCCTTCGCCCAGTCGCCGACATCCTGGTAGAGGTTCGCGACCGCGAGCAGAAGCGCGGCACGGCCGGCGTTCGGGCAGTTGTTGTTCATGGCGAGCCGGCGCCGCACCCGCAGCAACGTCGCCTCGAGCAGGGCCGTGTGCATGCGGTAGGGCAGGTAGAACAGGCTCTGCGCGAGGAACGCCCAGTCGTCGCCCTCGTGGATCTCGAAGGCGTACGGGTAGTGGGCAGCCAGGATGTCGCCGAGCCGGGCGCACCCGACAGCGAGTGCGGGAACGCCGGCATGGAAATGCCGGCGTGCGCTGTGGAAGAGGTTCTCGGCTATGAGATCGATCCCGAACCGGAAGCCGGCCCGTTGCGGCGGCCCGTTCGCCAGCCGGGGCGGCCGGACGCGGTGCCGTGCGCTGATCGGCACGAGATTGTCGAACCGCATGGCGGAGGAATCCTCATCGATCGGGATCCATTCGATACCGCGGTCCTCGGCGACCGGCCCGTCGACGACGCAGTTGCTCGGACCGTAATAGTCCTCCAGCTCGCGACCCAGCCGGCTCTTGTCCCTGTCGAGCGCGTGGACCGACTCGGTCCGCTGCGCGGGCACCGGCGTGCGCGACCGGTCGATGTCCTCAACCGCCCGGCGCACTCCTTGCGCGACCTCGAGCCATGCTGCGTCGGGGTTGTCCCACATGCTGATCGGCTTGAGGTCCCGCGGGAACGCTTGGAACCGGCCGAAGGGCATGTTCGCGAAGTCCACCGGCTTGACGATAACCGGCACTATGCGCACCCCATCCTCCCGATGCCGCCGCAGGGCCTCGGCCAGCTCCTTCTCGAAGCAGTAGACGGAGGCAACGAAGTCGGCGGTGACGAGAAGGACGACGATGTCCGCGCAGGCGAGCTCGGACTCGATGTCACGCTGCCAGTCCGAGCCCGGCGTGATGGCCCGGTTGTTCCACAGATCGATGAGCCCTTCGCGAACCAGCGGTGCGAGATGGACATCCAGCCGAACCCGCTCGGCCTCGTCCAGGTGCGCGTACGAAACGAAGACCCGACACAGTCCACCTTGGACACGCTGCGTGATCGCATCTGGCACCTGATGGGCGTCGCGCTCCTCGTGCGTGTCTCCGCACGGGTTCGTCGTCATCGGACTGCCCTCGCACGAAGGATTCCATCCAACTGCTGCGAAGCAGGACCCGATATCGCGTCCAGCCGCCGGCCATTCGGTCGAAAATTTCTGTCCCCACGGGCTCGGGTGATCCTCTCGGCGCTGACCCCAATTCCCAAGATCGCCATGCGCGTTCACCGCCTTGTTCCGCAGATCACCCGGCCGATCGAAAGCTTGATATCCAGCTGCCTAGACCTCATGGTAAGGCAGATATTGCCGGTGTCCAGCGAGGCAATGTAGCCCCACTTCAGACTTTGTTAAGCTGCCCTAGTCACGAACCGGTCAAGCATCCCGGTTGAGCGGTCGTTGACTTGGGAGGATCAAGTGAGCGCCCGGAAAGTCAAGTTGGAGGAAATGCTTGGCAGCTTGATCGAACGCGGTGGGTACAGCCGAAATCGCCAGGCAATTTCCACTGCGGTCGGCGTGACGGCCGCCGCGCTGTCCCAGTACGCCCGCGGCCACACCCGGCCGAGTTTCCAGAAGCTGGTGGCCTTGGCGGACTTCTTCGGCGTCAGCCTGGACTACCTCGTGTTCGGCGAACCGGTGAGTGCGCCGATCGACGACGGGCCCTTGGCCAGGTACGTCGAGCACGCACTGGCGGATGTGCAGAACCGCGCCAGCCGACACGCGGACTTGCTGACCCGCATCGGCCGGGTGCTCGCGGACCGCATCGACGACGTCGCTCGCGACCTGGCGAGCTCTCGCTCGGCGGGACTGGAAGGCCTGATCCAGCAGGACGAAATCCTTCGCGTCGAGCGCTATTGCCGGC
>NZ_DASWSJ010000041.1:0-19278 GCF_036402745.1 Actinophytocola sp.
GTCGCGGGTGGACTGGTCGGCCGGTGCGATCGAGCTGGCCACCGACGCGGTCCCGTGGCCGGAGGTGGATCGTCCGCGCCGCGCGGGCGTGTCGTCGTTCGGGGTGAGCGGGACGAACGCACACCTGGTGCTGGAGCAGGCGCCCGAGCCCAGTGACGAACCCGCCGAGCCCACCGAGCCCGCCGGGCCGGCGCCGATGACGGTGGTGCCGTGGATGGTGTCGGCGCGGGATCCCGAAGCGTTGCGGGCCCAGGCCGGGCGGCTGGCCGACCGGGTGACCGCCGGCGACCTGGACGTGGTGGACGTGGCGTACTCGTTGGCCACGACGCGGTCGGCCATGGAGCATCGTGCGGTGGTGCTGGCGGGGGACCGGGACGGGTTGTTGTCCGGGCTGGACGCGTTGGCGCGCCCCGACGAGGAACTCACGCCGGGGGTGGTGCGGGGCCGGCCGGTCGGTGGCGGCGGGACGGTTTTCGTGTTCCCTGGTCAGGGTGCGCAGTGGGCCGGGATGGGTGTGGAGTTGCTGGACTCGTCGCCGGTGTTCGCGCGGCGGTTGACCGAGTGCGCGGCGGCTGTGGAGTCCTATGTGGACTGGTCGCTGGTGGACGTGCTGCGGCAGGTGCCCGGTGCGCCGTCGCTGGACCGGGTGGACGTGGTTCAGCCGGTGTCGTGGGCGGTGATGGTGTCCCTGGCCGCCCTGTGGCAGGCGTCCGGGGTCGAACCCTCGGCGGTGGTCGGGCATTCCCAGGGCGAGATCGCGGCGGCGTGCGTGGCCGGGGCGTTGTCGCTGGCCGACGCCGCGCGGATCGTGGCACTGCGGTCCCGCGCGATCGCGGCCCGGCTGGCCGGAGCGGGCGGCATGATGTCGGTCGCGCTCACCGCGCAGGCCGCGAAGGAACGGTTGGCCGCCTTCGGTGCGCGGGTCTCCCTGGCCGCCGTCAACGGACCGGCCTCGGTGGTGGTCTCCGGCGAGCCCGAGGCACTGGAGGAACTGCTGGCCCGCTGCGAACAGGACGGGGTCTGGGCGAAGAGGATCCCCGTGGACTACGCCTCCCACTCGGCTCAGGTCGACCAGCTCCGGGACGAACTGCTCACGGTGCTCGCCCCGATCGCCCCGCGGCCGGCCGGCATCCCGCTCTACTCCACCGTCACCGGCGGCCTGCACGACACCACCACCATGGACGCCGGGTACTGGTGCGACAACCTGCGCCACACCGTCCACTTCGAACAGGCAAGCCGGGCGTTGCTCACGGCCGACCACCGGTCGTTCATCGAGATCAGCCCGCACCCCGTCCTCACCACCGGACTGCAGGACACCATCGACGACGCCGACACCGCAGCCGTCGTCACCCCCACCCTCCGCCGCGACGACGGCGGCCTGGACAGGTTCCTGGCTTCCCTCGCGCACGCCTGGGCGCACGGCGTTCCGGTCGACTGGACCGCACACACCACCGGCCGCACCGTCGACCTGCCCACCTACCCCTTCCAACACGAACGCCTCTGGCCCGACGCGGCACAGCCCACCGGCGACGTCTCCGCGGCGGGCCTGGGCGCGCCGGGCCACCCCCTCCTCGGCGCGGCGGTCGAACTGGCGACCGGTGACGGCGTGGTGGCCACCGCCCGCTGGTCAGTGCGCACGCAGCCCTGGCTGGCCGACCATGCCATGTCGGGCGCCCTCCTGGTGCCGGGCGCGGCGCTGGTGGAGGCCGTGATCAGGGTGGGCGACGAGGTGGGCTGCGGCGCCATCGCCGACCTCACCATGCACGCGCCCCTGGTCCTGCCCCGCCACGGCGACGCCCACGTCCAGATCGCGGTCGGCGGCCCGGAGGAATCGGGCCACCGGCCGGTGACCGTCCACGCGCGCCAGACAGGCGACGACGACGGTGGCGGCTGGACTCGGCTCGCGAGCGGCACACTGGCGCCACCCGTCGCCGCGACCCCCGCGACCCTCTCGCCGGCCGAGTGGCCCCCCGCCGGTGCGCGGCCGGTGGACGTGGCCGGCTTCTACGCCGCGCTGCGTGACCGCGGCTACGAGTTCGGGCCCGTGTTCCGGTGCGTCCGGGCGGCCTGGCTGCGGGACGGGGAAGTGTTCGCCGAGGTGGCCCTGCCGGACGAGGAGAGCGCCGCGGCGGCCCGGTTCGGCCTGCATCCGGCGCTGCTCGACGCGGCGCTGCAGGTCACGTCGCTGCGGGAAGGCATGGACCCCTCCCCGGAGGTGCCGTTCTCCTGGCAGGACGTCACCCTGCACGCGGCGGGCGCCGCCGCGCTGCGGGTCCGGCTGGTCACCGACGGGTCCGACACCGTGGCGATCGAGCTGACCGACCAGTCGGGCGGTCCGGTGGCGTCGATCGGGTCGGTGGCGCTGCGGCCCGTGACGGCCGGCATGATCCGGCCCGCTGCCCGGGACTGGCTGTTCCAAGTGGACTGGACCGAGGTGCCGACGACCGCGTCCGGCGATCCCGCCGCGTGGTGGGTCTCCGGTGACGGGCCCGGGCCGGCGGCCACCGCCCTGGTCGAGGCCGGTACCGACGAACGGCCGCTGCCCGACGCTCCGGTGTCCGGAGTGCACGTCGTGCCGGTCAGCGGTGCCTCCGTGGAGGAGGCCGTGTCCGACGTCCTGGTTCGGTTGCGGGCCGGACTCGCCGACGACCGGCTCGACGGCGTCCAGTTCGTCGTTCTCACCAACGCGGCGATGGCCGTGGACTCCGGCGAGGACGTGGCGGACCTGTCCGGTGCCGCCGTCTGGGGCCTGGTCCGCTCGGCCCAGTCCGAGCACCCGGGCCGGATCGTGCTGGCCGACGTCGACACGCACCCGGACTCCTGGCGTGCGCTGCCCGACGCCGTCCATTCCGGTGAGCCGCAACTGGCGCTGCGCCACGGAAAGACCTACGCGCCACGACTCGTACGCCTCTCCATGGACGACGACCTGGCCCTACCCGACGGACCCGAGCCCTGGCGGCTGGCCGTCAACAACAACACCGCGGACAACGACACCGCGGACAACGACACCGTCGGGACCGTCGCGGTGGTGCCGTATCCGGAGGCGGCGAAGCCGTTGGCCGACGGGCAGCTCCGCCTCGAGGTCCGCGCGGCCGCCGTCCCCGGTACCGGAATCGCCGGCGTGGTCGTCGAGACGGCCCCCGGGGTGACCGGGCTGTCCGCTGGGGACCGAGTGGCGGGACCGGTGCCGGACGCCATCGGCCCGGTGGCCGTCGCGGACGCCGGGCTGCTGGAGCGGATCCCGGCCGGCCGGTCCTACGCACAGGCCGCCGGAGCGCCGTCGCCGGTCCGCGCCTGGGACGTGCGGCACGCCCGGGAAGCGCTGCGGTCGGGCGGAAACGTCGTGCTCACCATGCCCCGGCGCTGGAACCCCGACGGCACTGTCCTGATCACCGGCGGCACCGGTGGGCTCGGCGGTCTGCTGGCCCGGCACCTGGTCGTCGAGCACGGCGTCCGGCACCTGCTGCTGGCCAGCCGCGGCGGACCGGACGCGCCGGGGGCCGGGCAGCTGCACGAGGAGCTGACCGCGCTCGGTGCCCGGGTGACCGTCACCGCCTGCGACGTCGGCGACCGCGACGCCCTGGCCGCGCTGATCGCGGCCGTGCCGCAACGCCACCCGCTGACCGCCGTGGTGCACTCGGCCGGCGCCCTCGACGACGGCCTGCTGGAGTCCCTCACCCCCGACCGGCTGCGCACGGTGCTGCGCCCGAAGGCGGACGCCGCCTGGCATCTGCACGAGCTGACCCGGGACCTGGATCTCGCGGACTTCGTCCTGTTCTCGGCGACGGCGGGCGTGATCGGCAGCCCCGGCCAGGCTGGATACGCCGCGGCCAACACCTTCCTGGACGGCTTGGCCCGGCACCGCCGGATGCGGGGCCTGCCCGCGGTCTCGCTCGCGTGGGGACTCTGGGCCCGGACCAGCGCCCTGACCGGTCACCTCGACGACGCCTACGTCGCCAGGGCACGGCGATCCGGCGTGCTCGCACTGTCCACCGAGGATGGACTGGCGCTGTTCGACGCCGCCCTCGCGGCGCGGGTGGACCGAGTCGTACCCGTCCGGCTGGACACCGCGCTGCTGCGCCATCGCGACCCCGGCGAGATCCCGCCACTGCTGCGGGCCCTGCACCGCGGACCCGCCCGTCGGGTGGTCGAGGCGGCCCGGGCCGGCGGCGCGCCGACGTTGCGGGACCGGCTCCCCGGCCTGCCCGCCGCCGAGCGCACGGCGCTGCTGCTCGATTTCATCTGCGTCAACGCCGCGGCCGTGCTCGGGCTGAACGGCGCGGGCCCGGTCGACCCCGACCGCGCCTTCCGCGAGCTGGGTTTCGACTCGCTCACCGCCGTCGACCTGCGCAACCGGCTGAACTCGGCCACCGGCCTGCGGCTGTCCGCCACGCTGGTCTTCGACCACCCGACCCCGGCGCACGTGGCGGCGCACCTCGCCGCCGAGCTGGCCGGGGAGACCGCCGAGCCGGCCGCGGTGTCCGTGGCGCCGTCCCTGGTCGACGAGCCGATCGCGATCGTCGGCATGGCGTGCCGGTTCCCCGGCGGGGTCCGGTCGCCGGAGGAGCTGTGGCGGCTGCTGGCCTCGGGAACCGACGCCGTGTCCGGGTTCCCCGCCGATCGCGGCTGGGACCTCGACGGCCTGTACGACCGGCTCCCGGCCGACCCTGGCGTCTCCCGCACCCGCGAGGGCGGGTTTCTGTACGACATGGCCGAGTTCGACGCCGGGTTCTTCGGGATCGGCCCGCACGAGGCCACGGCCATGGACCCCCAGCAGCGGCTGTTGCTGGAAACCGCGTGGGAGGCGTTCGAGCAGGCGGGGATCGACCCACAGTCCGTGCGCGGCAGCCGGACCGGCGTGTTCGCGGGCCTGTCGCAGAACGACTACGCGGTCCGGGCGGACGACAGCGCCGAGGAGTTCGCGCCCTACGTCATCAACGGGAACGCCACGAGCCTCGTGTCCGGGCGGGTGGCCTACACCCTGGGGCTGGAAGGCCCGGCGGTGACCGTGGACACCGCCTGCTCGTCATCGCTGGTGGCGCTGCACATGGCCGCCCAGTCGCTGCGGTCGGGGGAGTGCACGCTGGCTCTGGTCGGCGGGGTGACCACCATGGCGTCCCCGGTGCTGTTCGTGGACATGGCCCGGCAGCGCGGACTCGCGGGCGACGGGCGGTGCAAGCCGTTCTCCGCGGCGGCGGACGGGGCCGGGTTCTCGGAAGGTGCCGGCCTGCTGCTGGTCGAACGGCTGTCCGACGCCCGGCGGCACGGCCACCCCGTGCTCGCGGTCGTGCGCGGCGCCGCGGTCAACTCCGACGGCGCCTCCAACGGCCTGACGGCGCCGAACGGGCCGGCCCAGCAGCGGGTGATCCGCCAGGCGCTGGCCGTCTCCGGTCTGTCCACTTCGGACATAGACGCGGTCGAGGCGCACGGCACCGGCACCAGGCTGGGAGATCCCATCGAGGCCCAGGCGGTGCTCGCCACCTACGGCCAGGATCGGCCCGCGGAGAATCCGGTGTGGCTGGGCTCCGTCAAGTCCAACCTCGGCCACACCCAGGCCGCGGCCGGCGTCGCCGGGGTGATGAAGATGGTGCTGGCCATGCGACACGGGATGCTGCCTGCCAGCCTGCACCTCGACGCGCCCACCCCACACGTCGACTGGTCGGCCGGTGCGGTCCGGCTGCTCAGCGAGGCCACGCCCTGGCCGCGGACCGGACGTCCACGCCGTGCCTCGGTGTCCTCGTTCGGCATCAGCGGCACCAACGCCCACGTCGTCCTCGAGCAAGCACCGGACGACGACACCGACCCCGCGCCGGCTGAGGAGACCGGCCCGGCCGACGATCGGGTTCTGCCGTGGGTCCTTGCCGCGCGCTCCGAGCAGGGGCTGCGGGGGCAGGCCCGGGCACTGCTCGCGCACCTGGGCGAGCACCCCACCCAGCCGCCCCACGACACGGCCTTCTCCCTCGCCACCCAGCGATCGACGCTGGAACGGCGGGCGGTGATCGTCGGCACGGGGGAGGACCTGCTGGCCGGGCTCGCGGCACTGGCGGACGGCACGCCGGCGGCCGGGGTGGTCCAGGGCCGTTCCTCGGCACGCCGGGACCGCAAGGTCGTACTGGTCTTTCCCGGCCAGGGCACGCAGTGGCCCGGCATGGGCCGGCGACTCCTGCGGAACAGCCCCGCGTTCGCCGAGGGCATGGCCGAATGCGCGGCCGCGCTGGCGGACTACGTGGACTGGTCGCTGTTCGACGTGCTCGGCGGGAGTGCGGAGGCGCCACCGCTGGACCGGGTGGACGTCGTCCAGCCGACGTTGTTCGCCATGATGGTCTCGCTGGCACGCATGTGGTCCGCCCGCGGCCTGGTGCCCGCCGCGGTGCTCGGCCACTCCCAGGGCGAGATCGCGGCCGCGTGTGTGGCGGGCGCCCTCTCACTGCACGACGGAGCCCGGATCGTGGCGCTGCGCAGCCGGTTGATCCGGGAACGGCTGGCGGGCAAGGGCGCGATGCTGTCGGTGATGGCGTCCGAGTCCGACGTCGCCGCCTTGCTGTCCGATGTGGAGGATCAGGTCTCGATCGGTGCGGTGAACGGCCCGGGAACCGTCACGGTGTCGGGCGATCCGGACGCCCTGGCCGTCCTGGAACGCCGGCTGTCCGCGGCCCGGATCATGCGGCTGTGGGTGCCCGGCGTGGACTTCGCCGCCCACTCGGCGCACGTCGATCAGCTGGAGGACGAGCTGGCGATGCTGCTCGCCGGGATCACCCCGGCCGAGAGCCGGATCCCGTTCTTCTCCACCGTGACCGGCGACTGGATCGCCACGGCCGACCTGGACGCGGACTACTGGTACCGGAACCTCCGCCAGCCGGTTCGGTTCGAGGAGTCGACGCGCGCCCTGCTGGCACAGCGCTACGACACCTTCCTCGAGTGCAGCCCGCACCCGGTGCTGACCATGGGCATCGAGGACACCATCGCGGACGCCCGCGCCGACGCCGTGGTCCTCACCACCCTGCGCGCAGGAGAGGACGGGCCGGAGCGGGTGCTCACGTCGCTGGCCGAGGCCCACGTCCACGGCCTGCCCGTCGACTGGAGCGACGACGTGGCCGGCGGCCGGCCCGCGCCGCTGCCCACCTATGCCTTCCAACGCCGGCGGTACTGGCTGGAGCCGGCCTCGGAGCAGGCCCGCCCGGCTGGACTGCACACCACGCTGCGCCTGGCGGGCGACGGCGGTGCCGTGCTGACCGGTGCCCTCGGAGTGCGCACGCAGCCGTGGCTGGCCGAGCACACCGTGCGGGGCTCCGTGGCCGTCCCGGCCACCGTGCTGCTCGACTGGGCGCTGCGCGCGGGTGAGGAGACCGGCTGCCCGGTCGTCACCGACCTCACCCAGGAAGTGCCGCTGATCCTGCCGGACACGGCGACCGCGGAGATCCAGGTGTCGGTCGGCGCGGCGGACGACGACGGCGATCGCGGCGCACGCCCGGTGACCATCCACTCCCGCACCGACTCCGGCGCGCCGTGGACCCGCAACGCCACCGGAACCCTTGGTGTGTCAGGCACCCCGGGCGGTGCGGTGCCTTGGCCGCCTGCCGACGCCGACCTCGTCGATCTCGACGAGCTGCGCGAGACCCTCCTCGACGGCGGGTACGACCCCGGGCCCGAGTTCCGCACGGTCCAGGCCATGTGGCGCCGCGGTGGCGAGTCGTTCGCCGAGGTGGCCGTGCCGGACGGCGCCGGGTTCCTCGTGCATCCCGCGTTGTTGCAGGAAGTTCTCGCGCTGGCCACTGTCCTCGACGAGCCCGGACTACCGTCGGCCTGGCGCGACGTCTCGGTGTCCGCCACGGGCGCCACCCGGCTGCGCGTCCGGCTCACCACGGCCGGGGACGACACGTCGGGCACCAGGTCGGTGACCGCCGTGGACGACGCGGGCATCCCGGTGCTGACGATCGGCGCGGTGACCTCGACACCCGTGTCCGCCACGGCACCCACCCGGCCGAACGCGTTGTTCCGGGTCGACTGGACCGACCTCGCCGGCGTCACCGACGAGGCACCCGCGGCCTGGACGGCGCCGGGCCTGCCATCGGTCGACGTGCTGCCCACCCCGGTGCCCGGCCTGGTCGTCCTCCATCTGGACGAACAGCACCGCGAGGACCGCCGGTCGGCCGCCGCCGCACACGAGTCGGTCCGCGAGACCCTGGTGTTCCTGCGGGGCTGGCTGTCCGACGACCGCTTCGCCGACTCGCTCCTCGTCCTGGTGACTCGCGGCGCCGTCGGGCCGGGCAAGCTCGACGCGCCGGCCGACGCCGCGGTCTGGGGGATGGTGGGCTCCGCGCAGTCCGAGCATCCCGGTCGGATCGTGCTCGCCGACCTCGACGGCGCCGAGTCGTCCGAGGCGGTGCTCACGGCCGCGGCGCTGAGCGCCTCGGTCGCCGGCGAGCCACGGCTGGCCATCCGCGACGGGAAGGTCACCGTGCCCCGGCTGGTCCGCGCGGAGGTCCATGACACCCGGCAGTGGACCGGCACGGGCACCGTGCTAGTGACCGGCGGCACGGGGACTCTCGGCACCCTGGTCGCCCGCCACCTCGTGACCCGGCACGGCGCCGGCCGGCTGATGCTGATGAGCCGGCGGGGCCCGGACGCACCGGGCGCGGCCGCGCTCCGCGACGAGCTGGCCGGCCTGGGTGCGGAAGTGTCCATTGTGGCCTGCGACGCCGCCGACCGGGACGCGCTGGCCGCCGCGCTGGCCGCGATTCCCGCCGAGCACCCGCTGACCGCGGTGGTGCACGCGGCGGGCACGCTGGACGACGCGTTGGTGGCGAGCCTGTCGGACACGCGGTTGGCAGAAGTGCTGCGGCCCAAGGTCGACGCGGCGTGGAACCTGCACGAGCTGACCCGGCACCTGGACCTCTCGGCCTTCGTGCTGTTCTCCTCCTACGCCGGGCTCGCCGGTGCGATCGGGCAGGCCAACTACGGCGCGGCGAACGGCTACCTGGATGCCCTGGCCCACTACCGGCACGCGAGCGGACTGCCCGCGGTCTCCCTGGCCTGGGGGCTCTGGGCGGAGCGCAGCGAGCTGACCGGCGGCCTGGACTCGACCGACCTGGCCCGCTTCGCCAGGGACGGGCTGGCTCCCATGCCGACCGAGCAGGCGCTCGACCTGCTGGACTCGGCATCCTCCGCCGGCCACCCACTACTCGTCCCGGCCCGGCTGGACCTGCGTGCACGCGAGGTTCCGCCGCTGCTACGCGGGCTCGTCCGGGCGCCGCTGCGGCAGGTGGCCAACGGTGCCAGGTCGTGGGGTGACCGGCTGACCGGGCTGCGTACGGCCGAGCAGGAAACGGTCCTGCTGGACCTGATCAGTACCCACCTGGCCATCCTGCTCGGTCACCAGTCGGCCTCGGCGGTCGATGTGGAGCGAGGTTTCCTGGACCAAGGGATGACCTCGCTCACGGGCGTGGAGCTGCGCAACCGGCTGAGCGCCGAGACGGGGCTGCGGCTGCCCGTGACGTTGATCTTCGACTACCCGAGTCCCGTCGTACTCGCCCGGCACCTGCGCACGCGGCTCGACCCGGCCGGGCCGGGGGAGTCCCTGCCACCCGGGTTCGCCGAGCTGGAGCTGCTCGAAGCCGCGGTCGCCGAGTCCACAGTGGACCCGGAAACGCGTGGACGTCTCGCGGAACGTCTGAAGGCGCTGCAGTGGAAGCTGGACGTCACGCGGCCGTCCGGGGACGAGATCGATCTGACCGGCGGCACCGACGACGACCTCTTCGCGGCCATCGACAAGACACTGGGCCGGACCTGATGACCACCATGACGAGGACGGTCCTCGGGGAACCTCGCACCGCGAGCGCCCGGCTGTGGTCGTGCCTGCGCGACACCGCCACGGTCACCAGGATGTACTCGCTGCGCGCCAGGCACGAGCTCGACACCGTCGCCGTCAGCGTCATCATGCCGGTGTTCTTCATCGTGCTGTTCACCTACGTCTTCGGCAGCTCGATCGCCGTGCCGGACGGTGACTACAAGTCGTACCTGCTGTCAGGCATGCTCGCCCAGGGCGCCCTCTTCTCGACGAGCACGGTGGCGCTCGCGGTGGCGGCCGACCAGCGCGAGGGCATCATGGACCGGTTGCGGACGATGCCCGTCGCCCGCACCGCCGTGCTGCTCGGCAGGATGGCATCCACCCTGGTGGTCGGGCTCCCCGGCTTCGCGGTGACGGTCGGCTGCGCGTTCGCCGTGGGGCTGCGCACGACGAGCGGTCTCGGCGACATCGTCCTGGCGTTCCTCCTGATCCTGTCCTTCTACCTCGCCATGTGCTGGGCCGGTGTGCTCATCGGCCTCGTCACCAGCAGCCCGGCCGCGGCGAACGGGTTGACCATGGGACCGATGTTGCTGCTCGCGTTCATCTCCAACGTCACCGTCGACACGGCCACCATGCCGGCGGTGCTGCGGACGGTGGCCGAGTGGAACCCCCTCTCCGCCGTGGTGACCGCGGTCCGGGAGCTGCTCCGCACCACCGGCGGCACCGTCGTCCCCGACGTCGTGACGCTGCGGCATCCGATCGTCACCACGGTCGTGATGACCGTGCTGCTGTTCGCCGTGCTGGTGCCGTTGTCCGTACGCCGCTTCTCGAGCGCGACGCGCTGAGCCGGAGACACGATGACCGATTTCGCCATCCAGGCCGACGGTCTGGCCAAAGCGTTCGACGGGCACCAGGCGCTGCGCGACGTGAGCCTGCGCGTGCCGGCGGGCAGCATCGTCTGCATGCTCGGCCGCAACGGCGCGGGCAAGACCACCACGGTCCGCATCCTCACCACCCTGATCCGGCCGGATTCCGGCCGCGCGGTGGTGGCGGGCTTCGACACGGCCCGCGAGCCGGAGCGGGTGCGCGCGCGGATCGGCGTCGCCGCGCAGGGCGCGAGCCTGGACCAGCTGCTCACCGGGCGGCAGAACCTGCAACTCCTCGGCCGGCTCTACCAGCTGCGTGCCGCGTGGTCCCGCACGCGGGCCGAGCAACTGCTCGACCAGTTCGGCCTGACCGATGCGGCCGACCGGCTGGTCAGGACCTACTCCGGCGGCATGCGCCGCCGCCTCGACCTCGCGGTCAGCCTGCTGCCCGAGCCGCAGGTGCTCTTCCTGGACGAGCCGTCCACCGGCCTCGACCCGGTGAGCCGGACCTCGACGTGGCAGACCGTCCGTGACTGCGCCGCCCGCGGCACCTCGGTCCTGCTCACCACGCAGGACATGGAGGAGGCCAGCCAGCTCGCGGACACGATCGTCGTCCTGGCGGGCGGCGGCATCGTGGCGACCGGCACCCCCGCCGAGCTCACCGCGGCGACCGGGCAGGCACGCATCCGGGTCACCCTCCCGGAGGCCCGGCCGGACCAGCAGGGCGCGGTCATGGCCGCGCTGGGGCCGGAAGCGAAGGCCACCGGCCGGGTGGTCACCGCACCCGCGCCGAACGGGCTCGCCAGCCTCGCCGAGGTCGTCGGCCGGCTGACCGCCTACGACGTCGAGGTGCACGACGTCGCCATGGAACACCCGTCCCTCAACGAGGTGTGGGCCTCGCTGACCGCGGGCCCGGACGAGCAGCCGTCCGACAAGCCGGAGCTGCTGACAGCCTGACCGGCCTGACCGCACGAACGACGTGACTCCGGCACCATCGGTGCAGGGGTCACGTCGTGGTGGGTCCTTCGTGGTCAGTGCGGGTCGGCCCAGGAGTCGATCACCGAGACGGCCTGGTGCGGGTTCAGCCGCGGGTCGCACAGGCTGGCGTAGCGGTCGGCCACGGTGGCGAGCTCGGACTCGTCGAGGACGCACTCCGTGGTGTCGTCCGGCGCCAGCTCCACGTGCAGCCCGCCCGCCACGCCGCCCTCGTCGGTGACCGCGCGGCGGAAACCGCGGATCTCCTTGGTGATCGTGGTCAGCAGCCGCGTCTTCGTGCCGTCCGCGGTGGTGATGGTGTTGCCGTGCATGGGATCGCAGAGCCAGATCACCGGGTGACCGGCCGCGCGGACACGGCGCACCAGCGCCGGCAGCCGCTCGGCCACCGCGTCGGCGCCCATCCTGGCGATCAGCGTGAGCCGGCCGGGCTCGCGCTGCGGGTCCAGGCGCTGGCACAGGGTCGTGATCTCGTCCTGGGTCATGCTCGGCCCGACCTTGCAGCCGACCGGGTTGACGACGTCGGCCAGCAACGCGACGTGCGCGCCGTCCGGCTGCCGGGTCCGCTCACCGATCCACGGGAAGTGGGTGGAGGCCAGCCAGCGCGGCCCGCCGCCGTCGCTGCGGAGCATCGGCATCTCGTAGTCCAGCAGCAGTGCCTCGTGGCTCGTCCACACCGCCGGATCGCCGAGGTCCAGGCCCGGCCGCGCGGTCAGCCCGCGCCAGCCGAGCGTGGCCATCATCCGGCTCGCCGCCAGGTAACCGGTGAGGATCCGCCGCGGATCCGGGCACCGGCTGCGCGGGTCGGCCGTCGGGCCGTTGACCATGTGTCCCCGGTACACCGGGAGGTCGAGCCCGTCGACCCGTTCGACCGGCCGGGACCGGGGCTTGGCGAACTGCCCGGCGATCCGGCCGATCCGCAGCACCGGCCGCCCGCCGATCGCGCCGAGCGTCTCGGCGCACCGGTCGATGACCGCCGCCTTCCGCAGGACCTGGTCGGCCGCGCAGTCGGCGGGATCCTCGGCGCAGTCGCCCGCCTGCATCACGAGCGCCTCGCCCGTGGCGATCCTGGCGAGCAGGGCGCGCAGCGTGCACACGTCCTCGACGCTCACCAGCGGCGGCTGGGTGGTGAGGAACCGGCGGATGCGCATGGCCTCCGCGGTGTCGGTCCACTCGGGCTGTTGGTGGGCCTGCGTGGGCAGCATCTCCGTGTCGACGTATCCCATGGCCGGCCCGTCAGTCCGTGAGCGAGCGGCTCCACGACGGAACGTCGGCGATCCGCACGACCGCTGCCTTGTAGGTCACGCCGGGCGACATGCCGGCGAGCAGGACGTGGTCACCGGGGCTGAGCTGGCCCGTGGTGAGCAGGTGGTGCAGCGAGATCATGTGGTCGCTCGCCCCGACGTGCCCGATGGTGCTGCCGAACTCCCAGGTCGACTGCTCCAGCGGGAACCCGAGCACGCCCAGGTAGGCCTCGGCGTCGCCCTTGGCGACGTTGTGGATGATCACCCGCTTGATGTCGGCCGCGGTGACGTCGGCCTCGGCCAGCGCCTTGTTGAGGCAGTCCTTGCTCCGCTGCTCATGAGCGACGAGCATCTCCGCCCCGATGTCGGCGTTGACGATCTGCTTCCCGAACGCCGCGTGGCGCGTCTTGTAGTCCAGCACCCGGCCCTCGGTGATGCCCGGCGGGAACAGCGGCTCGCCGGCCCGGTCCGCGATCTCCAGGTTGGAGTAGCTGGCCGTGCAGATCGACAGCAGCTGCGCGAAGCCGCTGTCCTTCGTCAGCACCACCGCACTGGCGCCGTCACCCATGACGCCGTTCTGGGCCCCGGCGTCCCACCGCTGGAACAGCGGTGTCCCGAAGTTGTCGCTCGCGGTGACGAGCGCGGCCCTGCGGTCGGGCTCGGCGCGCAGAATGCCGACAGCCAGCTCGATCCCGCTGAAGGTGCCGTTGCAGCCGTGCTTGACCTCGACCGCGAGCAAGTCGTCGCCGACCAGGAAATGCTGCAGGTAGTACTGGGGGCCCCAGCCTTCGGGACCCTGGTGCCAGACACTCGTGTACAGCAGGGCGGCCAGCTCGTCCGGGCTGACGCCGCCGTTCTTCAGAGCGTCCCGCGCGGCGCTCAGCGCCATCTCGGGCGGCGACATCTCACCCGCCACCATCGCCCCCTTGACGCCCCGCGCCTCCACCTCGTTGGCCGGGAGCAGGCCCTTGGCGACGGCCGAGCCGGCACTCTGGATCTCCTCCGGCAGGTATACCCCTATCCCGCTGAGGTAGAGGTCTCGCACGCGCATGGAAGGGCTCCTTGCCGTCAGGTGATCGGTCTGGCGCTCGGTGCGCGGCCATCGCATTCGTCCGGCCGGCGCGGGCGGCTGTCTCACCGTCACGCTAGGTGGCGACGGTCCGGCAAACCCCTAGTGTTGTGACCCGCGTGCCGGGCAAGCGAGGGATTTCCCGGTACCGCACGGCATAGCGTCGCCTCGGCAGTCCGCCCTAGCGCGATGCCGGCGAGGGCCGGGCATCTCCGGATCTGGAGGGGTTTGTTGTGCCGGTTCGTGGTGAGGATTTCCTGGTGGCGTTGTCGGTCGATCCGGAGGGTGTGCGTCGCGGCCTGACGTTGCCCTCGGTGTTCGCGGCCGCGGTGGAGTGCTCGCCCGCTGCGGTCGCGCTGACCGACGCGGACGGGTCGTCGACGTGGTCGGAGTGGGCCGCCGACGTCGACGCCGTGGCGCGCGGTCTGCAGGAGCTGGGTATCGGCACCGGTGACGTGGTGGCGGTGCAGCTGGCGAACTGTGGCGCGTTCGAGACGGTGCACCTCGCGGTGTCGCTGGTGGGCGCGGTCCTGATGCCGGTGCACGCCGGCTACGGCAGCGCCGAGGTGCTGGCGCTGCTGGGCCGGGTGCACCCGGCCGCGGTCGTGCTGCCGCCCGAGTCCCAGGCCGACGGGGGAGCGCTGCGCGGCACGACGCTGAAGTCGACGGTGCCGTCGTTGCGGGCCGTGCTGATCGCCGGTGCACCCGACGGCGCCGCCGGGTCCGCCGGCGACCTGGTGTGGCTCGACGAGCTGCGGTCCCGGTGGGCGGGTGCGCGACCGTCCCCTGTGGACGTCCAGCCGGACCAGCCGTTCGTGCTGCTGCCGTCGTCGGGCACGACCTCGGCGCGGCCGAAGATCTGCGTGCACAGCCACGACGGGCTGCTGTCCAACACCGCCACGCTCGCGGTGGACGCCGGCGGCGACGCGCTCGGCACCGGGGTGGTCCTGGTGGCCGGCGCGCTCACCCACCTGTTCGGCCTGCAGGCGATGTACTCGGCCCTGTTGACCTCCTCGCCGCAGGCACTGCCCGGCGCGTGGGACGTGGACCGCTGCTTCGCCATGGCCGCCGAGGTCGACCCGGTGGTCGTCTACGCCGTCCCGACCCAGCTCTACGACATGGTCGGCAAGGTCCGCGGCGGCGGCCGGCCGGAGGGTTTCGCGCCCCGCGAGGTGCGCACGGCGGGCGCGGTGCTCACCGAGGCGCTCGCCACCGAGGTGCACGACGTGCTGGGCGCCTCGGTCGTGGTCGTGTGGGGGATGTCGGAGATCGGCTACGGCACGCACACCCACGCCGACGACCCGCTCGAGGTGGTGGCCGGCACCGTCGGGCGCCCGGCGCGTGGTTCCCGGGTCCGGGTCGTGGACGCCGACGGGCAACCCTGCCCGGCCGGCGTCACCGGTGAGCTGGAGTACCAGGGGCCGGGGATGTTCCGCGGCTACCTGAACGAGCCGGAGCTGACCGTCGCCGCGATCACCGCCGACGGCTGGCTGCACACCGGCGACATGGCCGCACTGACCGAGGACGGCGTGGTGATCTTCCACGGCCGCTCGTCGGAGCTGATCAACGTCGGTGGCCAGAAGTTCAACGCCACCGAGATCCAGTCCCTGCTCGCCGGGCTGCCCGGCCTCGACCCCGTCGCCGTGGTGGCCAAGGCCGACTCCCGGCTCGGCGAGTACCCGTGCCTGGTCGTGACCAAGGCCGCCGCCGACGCGGCCGATCTCCCCGCCGTGACCGGCTTCCTGCGCGAGCGCGGGGTGGCCGAGTACAAGATGCCGCTGGAGGTCGTGGTGGTCGACGAGCTGCCGCGCACACCGGCGGGCAAGCTCGACCGGCGCGCCCTGGAGGCGTCCCTGCACGAGGAACCCCGCGCCGACGACGCGGGCTGGCAGTCCTCGACCAGCTACGACGACGCGCTCACCCTCGTCCGCGAGTGCGCGGGCACCATCCTGGGCCGCGACGCCGATCGCATCACCCCCGACGGCCCGTTCCGCACCCAGGGCGTCAACTCGCTGCTGGCGATCCGGCTCGCGAACCTCCTCGCCGAGACGACAGGCCTGCCGCTGCCCGCGAGCATCGCCTTCGACTTCCCCACCCCGACCGCGATCGCGCAACTGCTGTCCGACCGGCGGGCGACCGCGTCGATGGCCGAGTCCAGCGCCTGACCCACGAGCACACCCCGAGCGGGGCACGTCGATGGCGTGCCCCGCTCAGTGCTGTAACCAGGATCTTCTGGAGACAGCGAACGGTGCTACGGGTCGGTCAGGGCACCCGGAGGCCGGGCCACAGCTGCGACCACGGCTCGGTCTGTCCACGAAGGACCCAGATGGACAGGTGCTGGAAGCTGTTGTCGACGTTCTGGTCGTTGTCCGTCCGGCCCACCCGCTCGGCGCTGCTGAACGCGTCACGCAGCTGGTCGGACGGCTCGCCGACGAACACCATGACGTCGGCGCTGTCCGGCGGCGTCGCGAAGTACCACATGCCGAGGTAGGGGCTGTAGGCCGTCGGCAGGCCGTAGCCGTCGCCGTAGCGGTCGACCGCGCTCGCCGGCTCGTAGGTCTCGGTGACCACCACCGCCCGCGCCCGCTCGCCGTCCGGCAGCTCGTTGTAGACCTTGGCGATGTCGGCCACCAGCTCCGGCCAGCCGACCGTCGCCTGCACGTCGAAGCGCCAGCTTCTGTCCGCGTCCGACACCGACTCCAGCGGCTGCAACGGCATGAACAGCACCATCAGGGGGACCACCGCGAACACGGCCGCGGGCCCCAGCACCCACGGGACCCACTTGGCCCGGAAGCGGTCGAGGCCGACCGCGCCTGCCGCCCACAGCACCGGGAACAGGGCCGCCACGTAGTAGCTGCTCCAGTCGAGTGCGATGAACAGCGCCGTCAGCAGGACGAACGTCACGAGGAAGAACCGGAGGTCGGGGTTCTTGGCCAGCCGCCAGACGCCGTAGCCCAGCAGCACCAAGCCGGCGAACCCACAGAAGACCGCGAGGCCGATGACGAACCCGGTCGGACCGGCGCCGAACATCTTGTCCTTGGCCGCTTCCTTCAGGACGTCGCCCATGTGCAGCTGCGGCCAGCCGTGCGTCGCCTGCCAGATCAGCATCGGCACGGCGGTGAGCAGGGCGATCCCGCCGCCGATCCACAGCTTCCGCCGGGTCAGCAGCGCCCTCGGCCCGCAGATCAGCAGCCCGACGAGCAGCGCGGCGATGACGATGACGATCATCATCTTCGCCTGCAACCCGACCACCGCGACCAGACCGACGACGAGCAGCACCCGGTCGTCGCGGGTGCGCACCCAGCGCACGAGTAGCCAGGTGATGGTCGCGGTCAGCACGACGTCCACAGTGGAGGTCAGCAGGTAGCGGCCGAACAGCGTCATGAACGGCGAGGCGACGAACGCCGTCGCCGCGACCAGCTGGGCGCGGCGCGCGCCACCCAGCTCCCTGGCGAGCAGCGCGGTGACCACGACGCCGCCGACCGTGCACACCACGGCGGGGAAGCGCAGTGCCGCGAGCGAGCCGGGGAACAGCCGGTCCATCAGACCGGCGAGCAGCGGCAGCAGCGGCGGCTGGTCCGGGAAGCTCCAGTCGAGGTGGTAGCCGGCGACGCGGAAGTACAGCTCGTCGCCGAAGTAGCCGTACCGGGTGATGGTGGCGAACAGGAGAACGGCGAAGCCCCCGGCGATCGCCAGCACCGGCCAGCGGGCGAACGGCGCGAGCGCACGGGGGGAGCCGGCCTGATCGGACTGGGAGACGGCGTCCGTCTCCTCCTCCGCGCGGGGCGGTTGGGTCATCGGACGCATGCGGCGCTCCGTGGTCGGGTCTGGCCGGCGCACGTCACCACCGGCGGTCGTCCGTGCAGTAGAGCGCGCGGGAAACCGGAAAAGGCCTAGATCCGGCCGACCGTCTAGGGGAATTGCGAGTCGTCGCGCCCATACCGTCAGCCCAGCAGCTTGTGGCCGTCTGCGGGACAAGGAGTGCCGGGCATGTTGAGCAGCGTGAAGAAGATCGGCCGTACGGTGCGCGCCGTGACCACCCGAAACCCTGACCAGCGGATCAGTCGGCTCTACGAGCTGCCCGATCCTCGCCACCAGTTCGCCGACCGCGCCACCCGCTACATCAACATCGGGTACTGGGCCGACGATTCGACGACCGTCGACCAGGCGGGCGAGGCCGTCGCCGCGATGCTCGCCGACGCCGCGCGATTCGAGGTAGGGCAGGACATCCTCGACCTCGGCTGCGGCTACGGCGACCAGGACTTCCTGTGGCTCGAGGAGAAGAACCCGCGTCAGATCCACGCGATCGACGTGACGCCGCGCCAGATCGAGGGCGCACAGCGGCGCGCGGCCGAGGAGGGGGTCACCGACCGGCTGCACTTCCACGTCGGCACCGCGACGAAGCTGCCGTTCGACGACTGGAGCTTCGACCGGGTCGTCGCCCTGGACGCCGCGCTGCACTTCCACACCCGCGCCGACTTCTTCCGCGAGGCATACCGGGTCCTGCGCCCGGGTGGCGTGCTCGGCACGGTCGACACGATCCCGCTCGACCCGAGCACCCCGCGCAAGGGCTTCCGCACCCCGCGGTTCAGCCTCTACCGGTTCGCCGTGCCGGACGAGAACTGGTACGACCGCGCGGGCTACGCCGCGCGCCTCGCCGAGGCGGGCTTCGTCGACGGCACGGTGACCTCCATCCGCGAGCACACCTGGGAGCCGTGGTATCGCTACTGGAGCGGCATCGCGCAGGACCCGTCCGCGCACCCCGACCTCCCGCCGGAGGTGCTGGAGACGGTGTCGAAGGAATGGCGCGACACCGACCAGATCAAGGGTGAGCTGGACCTGCTCGACTACGTCGTCGCGATCGCGACCAAGCCGGCGTAGCCCGCCGCGTCCTGAACGGTGTCACGGCGCCGGTTCGCCGTCGGTCGTCACGTCGAACGTGTTGAGGAAGGTGGCGACGAGCTGGTAGAAGCCGACCGTGAACACGAGGTCGCCGAGCTGGTTCACGGTAAGGTGGACGAGCGCGTCGTCCCGTTCGGACCCGCCGAGCGTGTGACGCGTGAGCAGGCGGTCGGTGGCGACGAGGACCGCCGCCTCCCCGGCCGGTAACCCGTCAACGGAACCCGTTGCGGCAGCCGCGATCGACGCGTCGGCGAGCCCAGCGCTGCGGGCGATCCGCTCGTGGTGGTGCGTCTGGTAGCCCGCGCCGTGGACGTGCCCGACCCGGAGGATCGCGAGCTCCCGCCACGCCGGTGGCAGGGAGTTCGCCTGGAGTATCGCATCGCCGAACGTCAACAGGCCGGGCGCCAGGTTGGGGGA
>NZ_DASWSJ010000042.1:0-31361 GCF_036402745.1 Actinophytocola sp.
CGGTCGATGAAGCAGGTGGCGGCGTCGGCGGCGCCCACCCGTTTCTGGATGACCCGCACGACCTCGAGGACCCGGGTGGTGTCGCCCACGCGGGCGCGGACCTCGTCGCCCGCGGAGACGGTCGTCGCGGGCTTGGCGGGGTGGTCGTTGACGCGCACGTGCCCGCCCCGGCAGGCCGCGGCGGCGTCCGGTCGGGTCTTGGTCAGCCGGACCGCCCACAGCCAGCGATCCACTCGGGTGGACTCCACAGCACCCATGATGGCCTGTCACCCCGCCGGCGCGCACTCGCCGGTCAGGTGACGTTCTCCAGGACCACGGCCAGCCCCTGGCCGACGCCGATGCAGATGGCGGCCACCCCCCAGCGGTGGCCGCCCTCGCGGAGGACCTTGGCGAGCGTGCCGAGGATCCGGCCGCCCGACGCGCCGAGGGGGTGGCCGATCGCGATGGCGCCGCCGCGGGTGTTGACGATCTGCGGGTCGACCTTCCAGGCGTCCAGGCACGCCAGCGACTGCACGGCGAACGCCTCGTTCAGCTCGACCGCGCCGACGTCCGGCCAGCCGATGCCGGCCCGATCCAGCGCCCGGTTGGCCGCCTCGACCGGCGCGTAGCCGAACCGCTGCGGCTCCAGCGCGCTGGCCCCGCGGCCCGCGATCCGGGCCACCGGCGGGCGGCCGAGGCCGGCGGAGCCGGAGCCCAGCAGCACGGCCGACGCGCCGTCGTTGAGCGGCGACGCGTTGCCCGCGGTGATCGTGCCGTCCGGGCGGAACGACGCCTTCAGCCCGGCCAGCTTCGCCACGCTCGTGTCCGGCCGGATGCCCTCGTCCCGGGTGAGGCCGGCGACGGGCACGGTGAGGTCGTCGTAGAAGCCCGCCTCCCACGCCGCGTGCGCGAGCTGGTGCGACCGCTCGGCGAACTCGTCCTGCCGGGCGCGGGAGATGCCGAACTCCTCCCGCAGCTGCTCGTTGGACTCGCCGAGGGAGACCGTCCACTCCTCGGGCATCGCGGGGTTGACCAGCCGCCAGCCCAGCGTGGTCGACACGGCGGTGACGTCGCGGGCCGGGAACGCGCGGTCGGGCTTGGGCAGCACCCACGGCGCGCGGGTCATCGACTCGACGCCGCCGGTGACCACGATCTCCGCGTCACCGCTCTCGATCGCGCGGGACGCGGACATCGCGGCGTCGAGGCTCGAGCCGCACAGCCGGTTGACGGTGCTGGCGGGCACGGTCACCGGGTAGCCGGCGAGGAGCACGGCCATCCGCCCCACGTTGCGGTTGTCCTCGCCGGCGCCGTTGGCGTTGCCGAGCACGACCTCGTCGACGGCACCGGGGTCGAGCGCGGGGGAGCGGTCGGCGATCGCGCGCAGCACGGTGGCGGCGAGGTCGTCCGGGCGCACCTTGGCCAGGGCGCCGTCGAACCGGCCGAACGGGGTGCGGACCGCGTCGTAGACGAATGCGTCGCTCATGCCCCCAGTCTCCCGGAGAGTCGGGGAAGTCGTGCTGTGACGTCCGCCGGGTCAGATGAGGCCCTCGCGCAGGGCGTAGGCCACCGCGTGGGCGCGGTTCTTCAGCTGGAACCTGTTCGTCACGTCGTGGAGGATGCTCTTCACCGTGCGCTGGGAGTAGCACAGCTTGTCCGCGATCTCCTTGGTGGACATGCCGGACGCGACCAGCCGCAGCACCTCGCCCTCCCGGTTCGTGATGCCCGCCAGCCGCAGCCCCCGCGGCTCGAGCACGTGGCGCTGCAGCCGCGACACCCGGTTGAGCAGCCGGCCCAGCAGGTCCGGCGGCAGCGCGCCCTCGCCGGCCGCGGCCGCGGTCACCAGGCGCACCAGCACCTCCGGCGTGCTGTCCGCGCGCCGGGCCACCGCGCAGACCCCGGCCTCGACCGCGGTCAGTACCTCCGCGTCCGCCAGCTCCCCGGTGATGAGCACGATGCGGGTGAAGCCCCGCCCCTGTAACGCCTTCAGCAGCCCGGCGGTCCGTTCGTCGAACCGGTCCGCCGCGACCAGCGCGACGGTCCGCGACGCCTCCGCGTCCTCGTCGACCAGCCACAGCTCCGGGCGCGTGCGCAGCGCCAGCTGGATGCCGTTCTGCAGGATCGGGTCCGTCGCGCGGGCGATGACCTGGGTGCGGGTGGTGGTTGCCAACATTGCTGTTCCCCAATTCACACGAGTCGGTCGGCGTAGCCGATGACGTTGTCGAGATAGCTGCGGGCCACGCGGTCGAACGCGCCGCCGCAGGTGATCAGGCGCAGCACCGGGTCCGGGGTCGGGCGCCAGATCCGGGCGGCGGGCAGGTGTCGCCGCACGGCTCCGGGTTGGCGAGATCCGTTGCGGGCAGGTCGATCCGCGGCTTCGGCGGGCGGCGCGCCGAGCACGAGGGCGCCGAACAGGATGGTGCCGGCGACCGTGAGACTCCGGGCCGGTGCGCGGTTCTTCATCGTGTTCCTCCTGGGGTGACGGTGTGTCGCCCGGTAGGAGTCACGACCTTCGCGAGGCCTTACAACTTTCCCGCGGAACTTTTCTCAGCCGATGAACGGACAGGGATTGACGGTGAGCCTGCCGCCCGTGGGCGGGGCCGGGTTCCCGGCGGCATCGGCGGCCGCGATGGTCCAGGAGACCGTGCCCGACGACGGGAACGGCCCCAGCGTGCCGGTCCACTGGTTGCCGTTCCTCGACATGGCCGCGCTGCCCGGACCGTCCGGCCCGGTCCAGCTGAGAATCACCGAGGCGACGCCCACGTTGTCGGCCACGAGTGCGGAGACCTGGCTCGTGGTCGGGTCGCAGAGGGCGGCGTTCTGGTTGATCGTGCTCGGCGAGGCGGCGGCCCGGCCGATGGTGGGCGGGGTCGTGTCCCGGGGCGGGTTCGGGGGACTGGGCGGGTCCTGGACGATCGGGCTGTCGGTGGTCGTGATGGTCCGGTCCGTCGTGGTCTCGACCGGCGTCGTCGTGGTGGTCGGCGGCGCGGAGCTCGACGAGCCGGGGGCGCTGCTGCTCGGCCCGCTCGACGACGTCGAGACGCCGATCGGCACGTCCAGGCCCAGCGGCTCACCGGGCACCGGCGTGTTTCGCAGGTAGACCGCCGCACCGCCGGCGACCAGCAGCGCCAGCACCGCGACCGCCGCCGCGATGATGCGCAGCCGCCGGCGGGCGGCGGCGTCCGGCGGGTCCGCGACGTGGTCCTCGGCGTCGTCGTCGGCGTCGGCGAAGGAGTCCGCGGCGGCGGGCGGCGTCACGGCCTCCGTCACCTGGGTGGCCGGTTCGGTCTCGTACGCGGCCAGGTCGACCTCGTCCATCACCCGGTCCCGCAGCCAGACCGGAGCCGGCAGCAACGGCACGGCCGCGAGCAGCGCGAACGGGCTGACCATGATCCGCCGGCGGCTCGAGCAGACGTCGCACAGGTCCACGTGCCGGGCGACCCGCTTGCGCATCAGCGGCGAGTAGCGACCGTCCCAATCGGACAGCAGAGCGTCGAGCCCGGCGCAGTCCGCACGGCCCTGGCGGGCGATCAGCAGCGCGCCGAGCGACCGCTCGACCTGGTCGCGCAGGCGGGTGAGCAGCACGTAGGCGTGGCCGGCGCTCACGCCCATCGCCTCGCCCAGCTCGGCCCCGTCGAGGCCTTGCCGTACGTGCAGGTCCAGCAACGCTCTGTCCCGTTCGGACAGCCCGGCGGCGGCGCTCCACACGAGCTCGCGCAGTGCCCCCTGCTCGGCCGCCCGGTCCGGTCCCGGATCGGTGTCCGCCATGTCTCCCACCTCGTCGAGCACGACCCGTTGCCGCGCCCGGACCTTGCGTAACGCCACGCTTCGCGCGACGGCGTACAGCCAGGGCCGGAGCCGGTCGGGGTCGGTCAGCTGAGCGAGCCGCTGGGCGAGGAGAACGAAGGTGTCCTGCACGGCGTCCGCGGCCTCGTCGCGGTCGCGGAGCACGGACCAGCAGAAGTCGTGCAGCCGGTCGGCGTAGCGGTCGTACACGGCCGCGAACGCCTCTCGGTCGCCCGCCAGCACGCCAGCGACGAGTTCGGCGTCGGTGGGGTCGGTGAGCGCGCTCACCAGCGGGTCCTGCGCACGATTTCCGGAACCTCCGGGTCCAGTTTCTGACGGCGGCTTGCTCCGGTAGGAGCACTTGCGGGGGAGAACCTTACGATTTCTTCATGGGGACAGCGGCCGAACCGTACGACCGGGTGACGGCGTTCGGCAACCAGTTGGTGCAAACCCATATCCGGCTGCGCGAGCAACTCGATCGGTTCCGTGCCGGCGAGGGGATGCCGGCCGCGGACCTGCGCACCCACTGCCTCACGTTCTGCGCGGTGCTCACCCGCCACCACGAGGCCGAGGACGACGGCGCCTTCCCGGTCCTGGCCAGGGAGTTTCCCGAGCTGGCGCCGGTGCTGGCCGAGCTGCGCCGCGACCACGTCCTCGTCGCCGACGCGATGCGCAGGCTCACCGGGCTCCTCGACAGCGGCGATGACACGCGGCAGGAGATCGACACGCTCGCCGCGCTGCTGGAGACCCACCTGGTCTACGAGGAGAAGAAGATCGTCGCCGCCCTCAACGCGCTGCGCCCCGGCGCGGCCGACGCGGCGGTGCTGACCCGCGCCACGACCTTCCCCGAATAGCATCCGGGCCATGGCGACCGACCGAGCGGCCTTCGCCGCGTGGATCGACGGGTACGAGCGGTCCTGGCGCAGCGCGGGCACCGACCACCTGCGCGCGTTGTTCACCGAGGACGCCCGCTACCGGCACTCTCCGTACGAGGAGCCGATCGTCGGGCTGGCCGCCATCGCCGCCGACTGGGAGCAGGAGCGCGACGGGCCGGACGAGGTGTTCACGATGACCGCGGAGATCGTCGCGGTCGAGGGCGACACCGGGGTGGCCAAGCTGCTCGTGCGCTACGGCGATCCGGTCGACCAGGAGTTCCAGGACCTCTGGCTGGCCCGCTTCGCCGCCGACGGCCGCTGCGTGGTGTTCGAGGAGTGGCCGTTCTGGCCGGACCAGCCGTGGAACCCCCAGCCCGGCCGGTAGGCCGCGCGCCGCGCCGCGGGTTGTCCACAGCGGCGGCCCCGACCGCCCCGGACCGTCGGTGCTCGTCGTTACGCTGGATTCCGGGGGCCGGCGGCCGGCATGACCGGCCGCACGCTGGCTCCTCCCCGCCGTCGCGGCGGTCGGCGGGGTGCTCTTCGTGATCACCGGCCAGGCCGTCATGTGGGTGCTCGGCGCCGTTCTCGCCTGCCGGGCCGGGCACGCGCCCGTCACCCCGTCGGCTCAGGCCAGCACCACCGTGAACCGCCAGTCGAGCACCGGCCGCGCCGCCGCGCCCCCGGCCCGTGCGTCCACAGTGGACCGCAAGGAGACCAGGCCGCCGGCCGGCAGCGGCTCGACGCCGGTGACCTCGACCCGGCTGGACAGCGAGTCGCCCTCGTGGACCGGGCCGGGGTGGTCGCAGGAGGCCCAGCCGGCCACCGTCACGATGTTCGGGACAGCCCGGCACGCCTGGGACAGCGCCACCCCGACCGTGTGGCCGCCGTACACCAGGCGCTGCCCGCCCGCGGCCACCTCGTCGTGGTGGGCCATCGCGATGTTGACGGTGAGCCGGGCCAGCTCCGGCGCGCTCGACACCACGTCCGCGCCGACCACCTGCCACGACCGGCCCACCGTCATCGCCGCGAAGTGCTCGCCCGGCACCCGCGCGCGGAACCGGGCCAGGTCCCAGCCGGCCAGCGACGGCGCGCCGACCTCGGCCGCGCCGAGCGTGGTCAGGTCGTCCCGGTGGCCCGTCGGCTCGGTGGAGCGCAGCGGCAGCATCGCGCAGCGCCAGAAGTCCAGCACCGGCCGGTCCTCCTGGTCCACGGTGGTGATCCGCAGGGCGGCGAGCCCGGTCGGCGCGCGGCCGGGCTTGCGGGTGTTCTCCCGCAGCCCGACCACCTCGGTGACCGTGCGCAGCGTGTCGCCGATGACCGGGTACCGGTGGAACGCCAGCCCGCGGTAGAACAGGTTGGCCCGCACGTGGTGGGTGACCAGAGTGGACTGTCCGATCGCGACGTCCCAGACCAGGGCCGGGTGCGCCAGCGGCCCGGCGCCGGCCACGTCCCGGGCCAGCGCGTGGTCCAGCGGCAGCCGCAGCCGGTCGCCCAGCACCGCCTGGTGCACCGCCGCGTGGCCCTCGGTGAGCGTCACCCCGGGCGCGCCGTCGACGCGGTCGCCCACCGCGAGCTCGTCGAAGTACGGGCCCTCCGATTTATCCGGCCATATCATGCTGACGACCCTAGGCTCGCTTGACACCTGGGACAATCGTGAGTGATATTGGCCGTACATTTGACCCGTGGACAGGTGGCGATGACTCCGTGCTGAGCCAAGAGGAACAGAGCATCGTCGACACCGTGCGGGAGTTCGTCGACCGCGACGTCCGGCCCGTCGCGCGGGAGCTCGAGCACGCCGACACCTACCCCGAGCAGCTCATCGAGCAGATGAAGCGGCTCGGCATCTTCGGTCTCGCCGTACCCGAGCCCTACGGCGAGGTGGCCGTGTCCGCGCCGTGCTACGTGGCGGTCACCGAGCAGCTCGCGCGCGGCTGGATGAGCCTCGCGGGTGCGATGGGCGGGCACACCGTCGTCGCCAAGCTCCTCGACCGGTTCGGCACCGACGACCAGAAGCAGCACTACCTGCCGCGGATGGCCACCGGCGAGGTCCGGGCCACGATGGCGCTCACCGAGCCCGGCGGCGGCTCGGACCTCCAGGCGATCACCACCACCGCACGCCGCGACGGGGACGGCTACGTCGTCAACGGCACCAAGACGTGGATCACCAACTCGCGCCGCTCCCAGCTCATCGCGCTGCTGTGCAAGACCGACCCGCACGCCGAGCCGCGGCACGCCGGCATCAGCATCCTGCTCGTCGAGCACGGCCCGGGCCTCACCGTCTCCGCCGACCTGCCCAAGCTGGGCTACAAGGGGGTCGAGAGCTGCGAGTTGTCCTTTGTGGACTTCCAGGCGCCCGGGCCGGTGTTGCTCGGCGGCGCGGAGGGCCACGGGTTCGCGCAGATGATGAAGGGCCTGGAGATCGGCCGGATCCAGGTCGCGTCCCGCGCGCTCGGCGTCGCCCGCGCCGCGCTCGACGACGCGCTGCGGTACGCCCAGGAGCGGGAGAGCTTCGGCAAGCCGATCTGGCAGCACCAGTCGATCGGCAACTACCTGGCCGACATGGCCACCAGGTACACCGCCGCGCGCCAGCTCGTGCTGCACGCCGCGCGGCGCTACGACGCGGGTGAGCGCTGCGACCTCGAGGCGGGCCTGGCCAAGCTCTTCGCCTCCGAGACCGCCATGGAGATCACGCTGAACGCCATGCGCATCCACGGCGGCTACGGCTACTCCACCGAGTTCGACGTCGAGCGCTACTTCCGCGACGCGCCGCTGATGATCCTCGGCGAGGGCAGCAACGAGATCCAGCGCAACGTCATCGCCGCGCAGCTCGTGGCGAGGGGGTTGTGATGCCCGCGCGCACCGAGGCGGCCTACGCGATGCTCGCCCGCACGCTGCGCGGCGCCATCCTGCGGGGCCGCTACGCCGACGGCGGGCGGCTGCCCACCGAGGCCGAGCTCGCGACGGAGTACCGGGTGTCGCGCCAGACCGTGCGGCGCGCGTTCCAGGATCTCGTGTCCGAGGGCATGGTGCGCCGGGTGCCCGGCCGGGGCACGTTCGCCGCGCCGCGGGGCGAGCCGTACCTGCGCCAGTTCGGGTCGATCGAGGACCTGCTGGGCCTCTCGCTCGACACCCAGCTCGAGGTGCTCACCCCGCTGCGCCGCCAGGTCGACATCGACGCGGCCAGCCGGCTTCGGCTCGACAGCGACGTCGTCTACCGGCTGGTCTTCCGCCGCCTGCACAACGACGTGTGCTTCTGCCTGACGACGGTGTACCTGCCGCCGGACATCGGCGCGACGCTCGCCGCGCTGCCGTCGCTGTCCACGCCGGGTGCGCTGAGCGAGGTGACGATCATCGGCATGATCGACGCGCACACGGGCACCGTGGTCGCCGAGGCCGAGCAGAGCATCACCGCGGTCGCCGCCACCGACACGGTGGCGCTCACGATCGACGGCCGCCCGGGGGACCCGCTGCTGCGCGTCGACCGCAGCTACCTCGACTCCACCGGGCGCCTCGTCGAGCTCGCGACCAGCTACTTCCTGCCGGAGCACTACTCCTACCGGGTGCGGCTGAGGCGCGGGCCGGCCTGACCGAACCACGTCTCCAGCGCGTCGCGCAGGCCGTCCGCCGAGTCGTCGGTGGCCCAGGCGACGTAGCTGTCCGGCCTGACCAGCACGGCCGCGACGGGGGTGTCGGCGCGTGCGGTGACGACGTCGACCCGGTCGGCCCACCCCGCCGCCGCGTCGGCGATGTCCTTGCGGCCGGCCAGGTTCAGCAGGATCGGGCGCGCCGGGCGGAGCAGCTCGGCGATGCGCCGGCCGTCGTGCAGGGTCAGGTCGGGCACCCACCGGCCGGCCATCGGGTGCGGGTCCGCCGTGGCGTACCGGATGTCGGCGCCGGCCATGAGGTCGGCGAGGTGCCGCGCGGTGGCGCGGTCGTGGAGCAGCTCGGTCATCAGCTCCCGCAGCGCGGTGACGTTCGGGCCCGGTTGGAGCAGGGCCAGCTGCGCGCGGGTGTGCATGATCACCCGCAGACCGACCGGCTGGCGCTCGGACTCGTAGGTGTCGAGCAGGCCGGGCGGGGCCCACCCGCCGACCGCCGCGGCGAGCTTCCAGCCGAGGTTGAGCACGTCCTGCATGCCGAGGTTCAGCCCGGGCCCGCCGACTCCACTGTGGACATGCGCGGCGTCGCCGGCGAGGAACACGCGGCCGTGCCGGTAGCGGTCGGCCTGCCGGGAGTTGACGCCGACCGTGCGCCGCAGGGCGCCGGTCGTGGCCCCGGTCATCGTCTCGCTCATCGGGAGGTCGGTGCCGAGGACCCGGTTGACCGCGTCCCGCAGCTCGGCCAGCGGGATGTCGTCGTGCTCGGTGGCCGGCTCGGCGCCCCACTCGAAGACGGACACGCGGTAGCGGCCGGGCTGGAACATCCCGTAGGCGAACATGCCGGTGTCGGTGCGGGTGAAGGTCGCGGGGCGCAGCCGGCCGAGGCCGGGCACGTCGAGCTCGCCGGTGCCGACGGCGACCGGTGCGGCGATCTCGACCTGGCCGGTGCGGCTGACGAAGCCGTCGTCGGTGATGCCGGGGAAGCCGATGCCGCACTGCTTGCGGACGACACTGCGCCCGCCGTCGGCGCCGACGAGGTACTTCGCGGCCAGCTCGTAGGGTCCGTCCGGGCCGTCGATCTCGGCGGTCACCCGGTCGTCGTCCTGGTGCACCGCGCGGAGCTCGTGGCCGCGCCGGAGGTCGACGCCGAGCTCGCGGGCGCGGTCCTCCAGCAGCTCCTCCAGCCGCCGCTGCGGGACGGGCAGCGCGTAGAGCGAATGCTCCATTGTGGACAGATCGAGGGGGAGCGCGCCGAACTGGAAGCCGGGCATCGGCACCGGGGGAGTGGTCGAGCCGCTGAGTCGTTCGTAGAGGCCGCGGTGGTCCATGGCCTGGACGACGCGGCCGACGAGCCCGTTGGCCTTGGGCATGGTGGGTCGTTCGGCGAACCGCTCCAGGACCGTGGCGCGGACGCCGGCGAGGGCGAGCTCGCCGGCCAGCAGCAGGCCGTTGGGGCCGCCGCCGATGATCAGGACATCGGACATGGGGACGCCTCCTTGCGCCGCCGGTGGTTGCCGGCGGGGTGCGGTGTTCGGTGAGGTCAGGCCGAGGGGTCGGGCAACCCGGCGGCGATCTGGCGCAGCGCGTCCTCGAGGAGCGGCGCGAGGGGCACCGGCGGGTTCGCGCGGACCCACTGCTCGGTGGCGGCCTGGTTGGCGGCCCCGATGGCGGCGGCCACGAGCCGCGGGTAGAGGTCGGTGGGCTCGGTGCCCGTCCGCTCGGCGATGGCGACCGCGCATTCCTCCGCGGCCTTGGCGCCGGCCTTCAGAAACTCGCCGAGCAGGGCCGGCTCGTCCATCATCAGCCGTACCCCGGCCGTCCACTGTGGATCCGGCTGGTCGTGCTCACCGCCCGCGTGCGCCACGACGGCCCGGGTGATCGACTCCCAGAGCGGCTCGCTGCGTGGCCGCTCCCGGATGCGGTCGGCCGCCTGGCGCGCCCGGTTGAGATGCCGCCAGGCGATGGCCTCGGCCTTGTTGGAGAAGTAGTTGTTGAACGTGCGCGGCGAGACCCCGGCAGCGGCCGCGATGTCCTCGACGAGCACCTGATCGAGCCCACGCTCCACGGTGAGCCGCAGGGCCGCCCAGCTGAGGGCCTCCTGCGTCTGCAGCTTCTTCCGCTCCCGTAGTCCGCTCATGTCACCACAGTAGCCCGAACTTGCGTGTCCCGCAATATTACGTGCCACGCAGTTTTCCGCTGATCGGACGGCTCGGTCCCGGCGGACGGACGTCTCGGGTCGTCGTCGACGGGGGTTCCGGGTGTTGCGAGCGCACGGCGCGGGGCGATGATCGTGGTGGCGACGCCATCGCGCTCTGCGTCCACGAGTTCCTCGGCATGCGGATCCTGCGCAGCGCCTGGGTGAACCTCGACCGCGGGTGGGCGGTGGTGCTCGTCGGCGCCGGCTCGGCGACCTGCGTGGCGGCGCTCGTCTGAGCGGACGCTCCGTCAGATCGTCGGGTCGTCCTTGCGCAGGCCGTCCAGGATCCGCTGCATCACGGTGTTGTTGAGGTCGGCCGCGTCGTCGATCTCGGCCGAGCGCCTGGGCGCGGCGCGGGTGGTGCCGCGGCGGGGCAGGGGCACCACCGTCGCGTCCAGGCCGGTGGGCAGCGGCAGCTCACACCAGATGAGCTGGCGGCCCCGGCCCATCGTGGTGACGCCGCTTCTCTTGCCGCCGAGGCTGCGCGGCACGGTGAGCTTCGGTGTGTGCCGGTCGTCCTCGACCTCGATGGCCACGGCGTCGCCGCGTAGCCGGAGCCGGACGGTCATCATCGTCGGCGTCGCGCCCTGCACGACGCTGCCGATGACGGCGTGTACCAGTTTTTTGGCCGTGTCGGAGACATCGTCGACCATCGAGGGCACGTGCCACTCGGTGAGTGTGAAGCGCACGAAGAGATCGGCGCAGTTCACAGCGCTAGGCATCGCGACGAGTCGAAGATCGTCGACCTGCGCGGTCTGATCGTGCACAGGAACCTTCCACCTCAACGGCAGGCAACCCGGCAGATCCTGCCGCGAACTTGGCCCACATGCAACAGTGCTGGTCAGCGGCTCGAGCGCCGAACGCGGAGCGTCACCAGGGTGATCGCGGCCACAAGAATCGCTCCGCCGAGTGCCCAAACCCACCACGGCGCACCGCCTTCGGCCGCCGTCGCCGCTGTCGCCGTTGCCGCCGCTGTCGGCGGGGGCGGCTCGGTCGTCGTCTCGGCCGCTGCCGCGCTGGACTCGGGGGCGGGCCCGCTCGGCGGGGTTGTCCCCGAGGGGGTCCTCGTCGTGGTGGCCGCCGGTGCGGCCGGCACGGCGACGGCCATCGTGAACCGGATGGAGCCGCTGATCGCGTGGCCGTCGGTCGACCGCAGCCGGTAGACCAGGGTGTACACGCCCGCGGGGCCGGCGGCCCGGACGTCGGCGAGCACGGCCGAGCCCGTGACGGTCGGCGTCGCGACCTGCCAGGTGACGTTGCCCGGCCCGATGATCTCGACCGGGTTCGCCGCGAGCGTCACCGGCTGGTCGAAGACGAGCTGGACGGTGGGCGGCGCCGCGGGGATGGTGGAGCCGTTCGCGGGTGTGCTGGAGACCAGCTCGGCGTGCGCGAACGCCGGCGTCGCGGTCACCACCAGCGCCAGCGCGCCGAGCGTCAACGCGGCGGCCAGGTGTCGAACGAGCACGGCGACTCCATTCACGGCGATCGGGCGCACATCGTCGCATCGCCGCCGGCTGGTGGGATCGGCCCAGTCCGCGTGGCGCCCACCTTGGCTCTGGGACCCGGCCAATCCGGGCAGCGCCTACTCGCCCAGGAAGCGGCTGAAGAGGGCCGCGGGGCGGAACTCGCGGCCGGTGCGGTCCTCGCGGTCGTCGGCCACGGACATCACCTTCAGGCCCGCGTTGATGGCCAGCCAGCGCAACGGTTCCGGCTCCCAGCGGGGAGACCGGTGGCCGACCCAGGGGAGCGTCGTCAGGTCGCTGTCGGTCTCCGTGATCAAGGCGGCCAGGGTCCGGCCGGCCAGGTTGGAGGTGCCGACGCCGTCGCCGACGTAGCCGCCGCCCCACGCCAGGCCTGTCGCGCGGTCGAAGCCCACCGAGGCGGTCCAGTCGCGCGGGACGCCGAGCGGGCCGCCCCACCGGTGGGTGATCGGCGGGTTCGGGCCCAGCGCGGGGAACAGCTCCACCAGCGTCGACTCGATCGCCGCGTGGACGCGGGCATCCCGGTCGAAGGACGGGGCGACCCGGGAGCCGAAGTGGTACGGCGCGCCGCGACCTCCGAACGCCAGGCGGTCGTCGGCCGTGCGCTGGCCGTAGATGATCATCCGGCGGAAGTCGGTGAAGGTCTCGCGGCGGGCCAGGCCGGCCGCCGACCAGAACGACGCCGGCAGCGGCTCGGTCGCCACCATCAGCGAGTACAGCGGCGCCAACGTCCGGCGCAGGCCGGGCAGACCCGACGTGTAGCCCTCCGTCGCGCGGACGACCACCGGCGCGCGCAGCGTGCCGCGGTCGGTCACCACCGCGCCCGGGCGCAGCGACAGCGCGGTCGTCCGCTCGTACACCGGCACCCCCCGCCGCTCGACCGCCTCGGCCAGGCCGCGCACCAGCAGCGCCGGCTGGATCGCCGCGCAGGCCGGCACGTACACGGCCCCGCGCACGTCCGTCGCGCCGCATCGCGCCCGCGCCTCGGCGGCCGGCAGCCACGACGCGTCGATGCCGAACTCCGCCGCCGACGCCAGCTCCGCGCGCGCCCGGGCCGCCTGCACCGGCGTCCGGGCCAGCGACACCGTGCCGCCCTTCGCGTAGTGGCAGTCGATGCCCTCGGCCGCGGCCACCCGGCCCACTTCGTCCACAGTGGACTCCATGGCGCGGGTCAGGGCCAGCGCCGCCTGCCGGCCGTGCCGCCGGGCGACAGCGGTGGGCGACACGGGGAACAGCGCCGAGCACCAGCCACCGTTGCGCCCGCTCGCCCCGAACCCGGCGACCTGCGCCTCGACCACCGCGACGCGCACCGACGGGTCGGTCACCGCCAGGTAGTACGCCGTCCACAGGCCGGTGTACCCGGCCCCCACGATCGCGACGTCCACCTCGGCGTCACCGGGCAGCGGCGCCCTCGGCGTGCGGTCCAGGGTGGACAGCCACAGGCTCAGAGCCGGCTCCACGCCTCGGTCAGCACCGACCGCAGCACCTGCTCGATCTCCGCGAAGTGCGACTCCTCGCAGATCAGCGGCGGCGCCAGCTGCACCACCGGGTCGCCCCGGTCGTCGGCCCGGCAGTACAACCCGTTCTCGAACAGCGCGCGCGACAGGAACCCGCGCAGCAGCGCCTCCGCCTCGTCGTCGGTGAACGTCTCGCGGGTCTCCTTGTCCTTCACCAGCTCGATGCCGAAGAAGTACCCGTCCCCGCGCACGTCGCCCACGATCGGCAGGTCGTACAGACGCTCCAAATAGGACCGGAAGAGGTCGGAGTTCTTGCGCACGTGCGCGTTGAGGTCCTCGCGCACGAACAGGTCCAGGTTCGCGAGCGCCACCGCGCTCGCCACCGGGTGCCCGCCGAACGTCACGCCGTGGGCGAACCAGTTGGTGCCCTGCCGGAACGGCTCGGCCAGCCGGTCGCTCACCAGCATCGCCCCCAGCGGCACGTAACCGCTCGTGAGGCCCTTCGCGCAGGTGATGATGTCCGGCTGGTAGCTGTACCGCTGTGCGCCGAAATACTCGCCGAGCCGGCCGAACGCGCAGATCACCTCGTCCGACACCAGCAGCACGTCGTGCCGGTCGCAGATCTCCCGCACCCGCTGGAAGTACCCGGGCGGCGCGGGGAAGCAGCCGCCCGAGTTCTGCACCGGCTCGAGGAACACCGCGGCGACCGTGTCGGCGCCCTCGAACTCGATGGCCTCCTCGATGCGGTCCGCGGCCCACCGGCCGAACGCCTCCGCGTCGGTCCCGTCCGGGCCCGCGGTGCCGGCCGGCGCGCGGTAGAGGTTCGTGTTCGGCACCCGGATCGTCGACGGGACCAGCGGCTCGAAGTCCGCCTTCAGCCCCGGCAGCCCGGTGATCGACAGCGCCCCCATCGACGTGCCGTGGTAGGCGATCGACCGGGAGATGACCTTGTGCTTGGTGGGCTTGCCGGCCAGCTTGAAGTACGCGCGGGCGAGCTTCCACGCGCTCTCGACGGCATCCGAGCCGCCGGTGGTGAAGAAGACCTGGTTCAGGTCACCCGGCGCCAGCTCGGCCAGCCGCTCGGCCAGCTCGATCGCCTTCGGGTGCGCGTAGGACCAGATCGGGAAGAACGCGAGCTCGCGCGCCTGCTTGGCCGCGGCCTCGGCGAGCTCCTCGCGCCCGTGCCCGACCTGCACCACGAACAGCCCGGAAAGCCCGTCGAGGTAACGCTTCCCGTTCGTGTCGTACACGTACGGTCCCTCGCCGCGGGCGATCGTGGGCACCGGGGCGTCCGCGTAGGACGACATCCGGGTGAAGTGCATCCAGAGGTGGTCGGCGGCATGGGAGTCGGTGCTGGCCATGAGACGGTTATCGCACACAAATCCGGCCGTGACAAGTCTCGGGACAAATGAATCCGCAGAAGAGTGCGATGTTCACAACGGATTTCGTATCAGGGGGTGCCCCACGAGTAGGTCTGCTTCCGCAGCTTCAGGTAGACGAACGCCTCCGTCGTCGCCACCCCGGGCACCGCGCGGATCTCCTTGAGGATCTCCAGCAGGTGGTCGTCGTTGCGGGCGACCACCTCGACCAAGAGGTCGAACGAGCCCGCGGTGATCACCACGTAGTCGACCTCGGCGATGCCGGCGAGCCGGTCCGCGGTCTCCTCGAGGTCCGAGGACGTGCGCAGGCCGACCATCGCCTGGCGGGGAAAGCCCAGCTGGAGCGGGTCGGTGACGGCGACGATCTGCATCACCCCGGCGTCGAGCAGCCGCTGCACCCGCTGGCGCACGGCCGCCTCGGACAGCCCCACCGCGCGGCCGATCGTGGCGTAGGGCCGCCGGCCGTCCTCCTGCAACTGCTCGATGATCGCCTTGGCCACGTCGTCGAGCAGCGCGTGCTGGGCGCCGTCCCGCACGACGAACCGGCGCTCCGATGCGGACTCCGCCATCTGGTCCTCCCTTGTTACGCCGGTGATTCTGGCGTATTTCGTTGCGTAGTGCGACTGTGACAACGGAATCCCTTGTTACGAGCGTCACTCCGTGTCAGTATCAGTCGCCATGCGAACCAGAGAGCATCCCCCGCTCTCCCCCGAGGCGGCCGCGGTACGGCGAGCGATGTCCGAAGGGCGCCGTGGGTCCGGTGGCGCGTCCCGCAGGACCGTACTGCGTGGCCTGCTGGGCGTGGGCGCGTTCGCGGCGACCGGCAGCGTGCTCACCGCGTGCGGGATGCCGGGCACCCGGCAGGACCCGGCGAGCTGCCGCGCCGCGGACCGGTCCACGAGCGACAAGAAGCTCGTCGTCTCCAACTGGCCGCTCTACATCGACGTCGCCGAGAACGACGAGAGCAAGCGGCCGACCCTGGACGCCTTCATGGCCCGGTCCGGGATCCAGGTGACGTACCAGGAGGACGTCAACGACAACAACGAGTTCTTCGGCAAGGTGCGCAACCAGCTGTCCGCGTGCCAGGCGATCGACCGCGACGTCATCGTCCTCACCGACTGGATGGCCGCGCGGCTGATCCGCCTGGGCTGGGTGCAGCCGCTGCGCAAGGACAAGCTGCCCAACGTCGAGGCGAACCTGCTGGACTCGCTGCGCGGCCGCCCGTGGGACAAGAACACCGAGTACGCCGTGCCCTGGCAGACGGGCCTGGCCGGGATCGCGTTCAACGGCAACGTCACCAAGGAGGTCCGCACCGTCGACGAGCTGCTGACCCGCCCGGACCTCAAGGGCAAGGTCACGATGCTGTCGGAGATGCGCGACACGATGGGCCTGCTGCTGCTCTCGATCGGCAAGGACCCGTCGAACTTCTCCGAGGACGAGTTCGACCAGGCGCTGACCACGCTGCAGCGGGCCGTCGACTCCGGGCAGATCCGCCGGTTCACCGGCAACGACTACGCCCAGGAGCTCGCCAAGGGCGACATCGCGGCGTGCGCCGGCTGGTCCGGCGACGTCATCCAGCTCAACTTCGAGGACGACAAGGTCCAGTTCGTCACGCCGGAGTCCGGGGTGATGCTGTGGTCGGACAACATGCAGGTGCCCAACGAGGCGACGCACCAGGCGAATGCCGAGGCGCTCATGAACTACTACTACGAGCCGTCCGTCGCCGCGGAGCTCTCCGCGTGGGTCAACTACATCTGCCCGGTCAAGGGCGCGCAGGCCGAGATGGAGAAGATCGACCCGGAGCTCGCCGCCAACCAGCTGATCTTCCCGGACGAGTCGGTGCTGTCGACGTCGAAGGTCTTCATGGCGCTGAACGAGGCGCAGGAACGCATCTTCGAGCAGAAGTTCCAGCAGGTGATTGGGGCATAGGGAAATGGTTGACGACCTCGTTCTTTCCAACGTCACCAAGCGGTTCGGCCCGTTCACGGCGGTCGACGACCTGAGCCTGACCGTGCCGCAGGGCTCGTTCTTCGCACTGCTCGGGGCATCCGGGTGCGGCAAGACCACGACGCTGCGCACGGTCGCGGGGCTCGAGGAGCCGACCTCGGGCACGATCCGGCTGGGGGACCAGGACATCACGACGCTGCGGCCCTACCGCCGGCCGGTCAACACGGTCTTCCAAAGCTACGCGCTCTTCCCGCACCTGTCCGTCAAGGACAACGTCGCGTTCGGGCTGCGCCAGCGCGGGGCCAAGGACGTGGCCGGCAAGGTGACGACGATGCTCGAGCTGGTGCAGCTCGGCGGGTACGAGAACCGCAAGCCCGCGCAGCTCTCCGGCGGCCAGCAGCAGCGCGTCGCGCTCGCCCGGGCGCTGGTCAACGAGCCACGGGTGCTGCTGCTCGACGAGCCGCTCGGCGCGCTGGACCTCAAGCTGCGCCGGCAGATGCAGATCGAGCTCAAGCGGATCCAGACCGAGGTGGGCATCACCTTCCTGCACGTCACCCACGACCAGGACGAGGCCATGTGGATGGCCGACACGGTCGCGGTGATGAACGAGGGCCGCATCGAGCAGCTGGGCGCGCCGACCGACATCTACGAGTTCCCGTCCTCGCCGTTCGTGTCGAACTTCCTGGGCCAGTCCAACCTGTTCGCCGCCGAGGTCGCCGGCCGGTCCGGTGCGGACCTCGCGCTGACCGCGCACGGCGCGCGGTTCGCCGCCCCCGCCGGGCGCGCGCACGCGACCGAGGGCCGGGTGTGGCTCGGCGTGCGGCCGGAGAAGGTGCGGCTGGCCGCGCCGGGCGAGGACCCGCCGGCCGGCCACAACCAGGTGCGCGGCGTGCTCACCGACACCTGCTACGCAGGCGTGAGCACCGAGTACCTGCTGAGGACCCCGTGGGGCCAGGAGATGTCGGTGTTCTCGGCCAACGCGTCGCCGGGTGAGCCGATGTCGCCGGGCACCGAGGTGATCGCGCACTGGTACCCGCCGCACTCGTTCGTGCTGGACCGGCCGGCGGGCCAGGGTGACGACGTGACCCAGTACTCGGCCGACCCGCTGGGTGTGGCGCCGTGACGGCTCTGGTCGGCGCGGCCGCCGGCGGCGCCGGGCCGGGCACGCCGCCCGAGGTCGAGCCCGTCGCCGAGCCGGTCGCCGGCAAGAAGCGGCGGCGCTGGACGCCGTACCTCCTGCTGCTGCCGGGCGGGATCTGGCTGCTGCTGTTCTTCGTCGTGCCCTCGATCCAGCTCGCCGGGACGAGCCTGTACGACCGCGCGGGCAGCCTGGAGAACGGGTACAGCCAGACCTTCGCGTTCGGCAACTACCTCGACGCGATCCAGGCGTACTGGCCGCACCTCGTGCGCTCGGCGGTGTACGCGGGCCTCGCGACGATCATCTGCCTGGTGCTCGGCTACCCGCTCGCGTACGCGATCGCGCAGAAGTCGGGCCGGTGGCGCAACCTGTTGCTGGTGTGCGTGATCGCGCCGTTCTTCACGACGTTCCTGGTGCGCACGCTCGCGTGGAAGTCGATCCTGTCCGACAACGGCTGGCTGGTCGGCTTCTTCCGCGGCCTGCCGTTCGTGCCGGACGACTTCCGGCTGCTCGCCACGCCGACCGCGGTGGTGTGCGGGCTGGTCTACAACTTCCTGCCGTTCATGGTCCTGCCGCTGTACGCGAGCCTCGACCGGCTCGACGGCCGGCTGCTGGAGGCGTCGCGCGACCTGTACGCCACGCCGGTGGCGACGTTCCGGAAGGTGACCCTGCCGCTGTCGATGCCGGGCGTCATCGCGGGCACGCTGCTGACGTTCATCCCCGCGGCCGGCGACTACATCAACGCCGAGCTCCTCGGCACGCCGAACGAGTACATGATCGGCAACGTGATCGACTCGTCGTTCCTGGTGCGGCTGGACTACCCGCAGGCGGCGGCGTTGTCGTTCCTGCTGATGGCGACGATCCTCGTGATGGTGTTCTCGTACGTGCGCGCGGCCGGCACCGAGGAGGTGGTCTGAGGTGTACCGCTTCTGGCGCAGGGTGGCCGACCACTGGGTCATGACGGTCGGGCTGCTGGTGCTCGCCTACCTGTTCCTGCCGATCGTCGTGGTGCTGCTGCTGTCGGTGAACCGGCCGTCGAACCGGCTGTCCTACGACCTGTCCGACCAGTGGACGCTGGACTACTGGCTGCACCCGTTCAACACGGCCGGGATCGGCGACGCGCTGCGGGTGAGCGTCGGGATCGCCCTGGTGGCAACGCTGATCGCGACGGTGCTCGGCACGCTGATGGCGTTCGCCCTGGCGCGCCACCGGTTCCGCGGCCGCGGCGGCACCAACGTGCTGATCTTCCTGCCGATGGCCACGCCCGAGGTCGTGATGGGCTCGTCGCTGCTCGCGTTGTTCGTCACGCTGCAGATCCCGCTCGGGTTCTGGACCGTGGTGATCGCGCACATCCTCTTCTGCCTCTCGTTCGTCGTCGTGACGGTGAAGGCGCGGCTCGCGGGCATGGACCCGCGGCTGCAGGAGGCGGCGATGGACCTGTACGCCAACGAGTGGCAGACGTTCCGGCGGGTGACGCTGCCGCTGGTGCTGCCGGGCATCGCGGCGGCGGCGATGCTGTCGCTGTCGCTGTCCTTCGACGACTTCATCATCACCAACTTCAACTCGGGCACCACGGTGACGTTCCCGATGTACGTGTGGGGCGCGGCGCAGCGCGGGATTCCCCGGCAGGTCAACGTGATCGGGACCGCGGTGTTCCTGCTGGCGTTCGTGCTCGTGGTGATCGTGCAGCTGCGTGGCCGGCGCCAGGCCCGGCTGTTGGGGGTCTCGTGATGCGGGTGTTGCAGGTCGGCGCGGGCAGCGTCGGCTCGGCCGCGGTGTCCATCGCGACGCGGCGGCAGTTCTTCTCGTCCTATGTGGTCGCCGACTACGCGGCGGACCGCGCCGCCGCGGCCGTCGCGTCGGTGGCCGACCCGCGGTTCTCGTCCGTGCGGCTGGACGCGTCGTCCGCGGCCGACGTCGCCGCGCTGTGCCGGGAGCGCGGGATCACGCACGTGCTGAACGCGGTCGACCCGCGGTTCAACATGCCGCTGTTCGAGGGCGCGCTCGCCGCGGGGGCGGACTACCTGGACATGGCGATGTCACTGTCCACACCGCACCCGACGCATCCCTTCAGCCGCACGGGCGTGAAGCTGGGCGACGACCAGTTCGCGGCCGCCGAGGCATGGGAGACCGCCGGCCGGCTGGCGCTCGTGGGGATCGGCGTCGAGCCCGGCCTGTCGGACGTCTTCGCGAGGTACGCGGCCGACCACCTGTTCACGTCGATCTCCGAGATCGGCGTGCGGGACGGGGCCAACCTCGTCGTGGAGGGCCACGACTTCGCGCCGACGTTCTCCATCTGGACCACGATCGAGGAGTGCCTGAACCCGCCGGTGATCTGGTCGCGGGACCGCGGCTGGTACACGACCGAGCCGTTCAGCGAGCCCGAGGTGTTCGACTTCCCCGAGGGCATCGGCCCGGTCGAGTGCGTGAACGTGGAGCACGAGGAGGTCCTGCTGATCCCGCGCTGGGTCACGGCCGACCGGGTGACGTTCAAGTACGGCCTGGGCGACGAGTTCATCGAGGTGCTGCGGACCCTGCACAAGCTGGGCCTGGACTCGACCTCCCCGGTCCAGGTGGGCGGGGCGTCGGTGGCCCCGCGTGACGTCGTGGCCGCGTGCCTGCCCGACCCGGCGGGCCTTGGCCCGCGGATGACCGGGAAGACGTGCGCGGGCACGTGGGTCCGCGGGGTGGGTTTGTCGGGCGCCCCGGAGGAGGTCTACCTCTACCACGTGGTGGACAACGAGTGGTCGATGCGCGAGTACGGCCACCAGGCGGTGTCCTGGCAGACGGCGATCAACCCGGTGGTCGCGCTGGAGCTGCTGGCGTCCGGGACATGGTCGGGGACGGGCGTCCTCGGCCCGGAGGCCTTCGACCCCGTCCCGTACCTCGACCTCCTGAAGGACTACGGCTCTCCGTGGGGCCTGCGTAAGTCCTAACGGGACGTCTCGTAACCGGCGTGCGGTTACGGCACGGCCCCCGCGGGCGGCAGGTGGCAAGAGAGGTTCGGCACGTAACCGGATCCACCGACAAACGCACCGACCTCCCTTGCCGAAACGCTAGGCCCAGGTCGCCGGGCCGGCCGGCTCCTTGACCGCCGTGTTGAGGCGGTTGTAGAAGTTGGTCGTCGCGACCCAGAAGATCAGCCCGGCCAGCTGCTCCTCGGTGTAGTGCTTGGTCAGCTCGGTCCACAGCTCGTCGGAGACGGCGTCGCCGCTGCGGTCGGCCAGCCGGGTCATCGACTCGGCCAGCGCCAGGGCCGCGCGTTCCGCATCGGTGTAACACGGCGCCTCCTGCCAGGCGGAGACCAGCCACAGCCGATCGCCCATCGCGGCCCGCTTCGCCTCGTCGACGAAGCCGACGCACGCGCTGCAGCCGTTGATCTGGCTCGCCCGCAGGTGCACCAGCTCCAGCGTCTCCGGCTCGACCCCGCCCTTGGTCGCCACCTTGTTCAGGGCCTGGGAGGCCTTCAGCCCGTCCGGCAGCACCATCGCGGGGTTCTTCATCCGTGCCTGCATCGCTCGCTCCTTCGACTCGGTTCTCTCACCGCCCTGACGGAGCTCGCGGCACGGATGTGACCGGCGCCGGTCACAACGGGCCCGCCGCAGGAGTCAGTGCTGTGACCGACGCACACAGGAGGACCGATGGACGAGCAGCAGTGGCTGGCCGAGCGCTTCGAGGAGCACCGCGCACACCTGCGCGCGGTGGCCTACCGCATGCTGGGCTCGCTGGCCGAGGCCGACGACGCCGTCCAGGAGTCCTGGTTCCGGCTCAGCCGCACCGACCCGAGCGACGTGCGCAACCTCGGCGGCTGGCTCACCACGGTCGTCGGCCGGGTGTGCCTGGACATGCTGCGCTCACGGAGATCCCGCCGGGAGGAGCCGGCCGGGCCGCACCTGCCCGACCCGATCGTCGGCAGCGCCGCCGATCCCGAGCACCAGGCGCTGCTCGCGGACTCGGTCGGGCTGGCGCTGCTCGTCGTCCTCGACACGCTCGACCCGGCCGAGCGGCTGGCGTTCGTGCTGCACGACATGTTCGCGCTGCCGTTCGACGAGATCGCGCCGATCGTCGGCCGCTCGCTGGGGGCGACCAGGCAGCTCGCCAGCCGGGCCCGCCGCCGCGTCCAGGGCGCGCCGACCACGCCGGACGCCGACCTGGCCCGCCAGCGCGCGGTGGTCGACGCGTTCTTCGCCGCCGCCCGCGACGGCGACTTCGACGCGCTCGTCGCCGTCCTCGACCCCGACGTCGTCCTGCGTGCCGACGGCGGCGTGCTGCCGGCGGCCGTCTCCCGGGAGCTGCGCGGCGCCGAGGCCGTCGCGCGCCAGGCGTTCACCTTCCGCGGCGCGGGCGCGGGCGGCGTGCCGCGCCCGGTCGTGGTCAACGGCGCCGCGGGCGTGCTCATCACCCGCGACGGCCGGCCGCAGGTGCTGTTCGCCTTCACCGTGGCGGGCGAGCGCATCGCGGCGATCGACATCCTCCTCGACCCGGAGCGCCTGGCCGGTCTGTCCCTTTAGGACTCGATGTTGTGCATCACGTGCTTGACGCGGGTGTAGTCCTCGAACCCGTAGGTCGACAGGTCCTTGCCGTGGCCGGAGTGCTTGAAGCCGCCGTGCGGCATCTCGGAGATGAACGGGATGTGCGTGTTCACCCAGACGCAGCCGAAGTCCAGCTTGCCCGTCATGCGCATCGCGCGGCCGTGGTCGCGCGTCCACACCGACGCGGCCAGGCCGTACTCCACGCCGTTCGCCCAGCGGACGGCCTCGGCCTCGTCGGTGAAGCGCTGCACGGTGATCACCGGCCCGAACACCTCGTCCTGGATGATCTCGTCGTCCTGCTGGAGACCCGAGACCACGGTGGGGGCGTAGAAGTAGCCGCGGTCGCCGACCTGCGACCCTCCGATGTGGACGGTCGCGTGGTCCGGCAGGCGGTCGACGAAGCCGCTCACCCGGGAGAGCTGGCTGGCGTTGTTCAGCGGCCCGTACAGCACGTCCTCCTCCGACGGCGGGCCGGTGCGGGTGTTGCGGGCCTGCTCGGTCAGCGCGGCCACGAACTCGTCGTGCAGGCCCGGGCCCGCGAGCACCCGGGTCGCGGCCGTGCAGTCCTGGCCGGCGTTGAAGTAGCCGCCGACCGCGATGGCCTCGGCCGCCGCGGCGAGGTCGGCGTCGTCGAACAGGACGACCGGGGCCTTGCCTCCCAGCTCGAGGTGCACGCGCTTGAGGTCGGCGGCGGCCGCGGTGGCGACCTCGCGGCCGGCCCGCACGGACCCGGTGATCGACACCATCTGCGGCGTCGGGTGCGCGACCAGCGCGCGGCCGGTGTCGCGGTCGCCGCAGATCACGTTGAACACGCCGGGCGGGAAGAACTCCGCCGCGATCTCGGCCATCAGCAGCGTCGACACCGGCGTCGTGTCCGACGGCTTGAGCACCACGGTGTTGCCGGCCGCGATCGCCGGCGCGATCTTCCACACGGCCATCATCAGCGGGTAGTTCCACGGCGTGACCTGGGCGCACACCCCGATCGGCTCGCGCCGCACGTAGCTGGTGTGCCCCGCGAGGTACTCGCCGGCCGACTTGCCCTCCAGCACCCGCGACGCGCCGGCGAAGAACCGGAAATGGTCGACCGCGGGCGGCAGTTCCTCCTCGAGCGTGAGCTGGCGCGGCTTGCCGGTGTTGCGGCACTCCGCGTCGACGAGGTCGTCGGTCCGCGCCTCGAGCGCGTCGGCGAAGCGCAGCAACGCGAGCTGGCGCTCCCGCGGCGTCGTGTCCCGCCACGTCTCGAAAGCCCTGGCCGCCGCGGCCATCGCCCGGTCGACGTCCGCGGGCCCGGACACCGGCGCCGCCGCGAACACCTCACCGGTGCTCGGGTCGATCAGGTCCGCGTACCGGCCGTCGGCCGGCTCGACGTAGGCGCCGTCGACGAAGTTCCGCAGCACGCTCTTCTCGGTCATCCGAACTCCCAGCAGCGAGGATCACGTTGGCTGACTGCCATCCTCGCGACAGAATCCGCAGCAGACAAGGCCCTGAGCAACTGGTTTCGTATCAGGCCTGCTCGCGGCGGTGCGCGAAGGCCGCCGCGTGGATGCGGCTCCGGAGGCCGAGCTTGCGCAGGATGTTGGACACGTGGACGCTCGCGGTCTTCGTGCTGATGAACAGCTCGGCCGCGATCTCGGCGTTGGTCAGGCCCCGGCCGACGAGGGTGAGGATCTCCGTCTCGCGCGCGGTGAGGCCGTGCGCCGGGGGCGCGGAGCGTGGGGTGAGTCGGGCGCGGCCGGCCAGCGCGGCGGTCAGCTCGGCCAGGGGAGCGGCACCCAGGTCGGCCGCGGTCGCGGCGGCGTCGGCCAGCGCCTCGGCCGCCCGCGCCCGCGAGCCCTTGACCTGTAGCAACGCCTCGGCCTCGCGGAAGCGGGCGTAGCCGGCAAGGTGCCGGTCGACGCCGGCGAGCCCGGCCAGCGCTACCCACGCGTCCGGGTCCGGCGTGCCGAGCCGGGTGCGGGAGGCGTCGGCGAGGGCCTGGGCACGCAGCGTCCGCGGCAGCGCGGCCGCGCCCGCGGCCTCCAGCTCGGCCCGGTGCCGCCGGCCCGCCGCGAGCAGCTCGTCCGCGGCCGCCGCGCCGGTCGCCGCGCCGGCCGCCGGGTCGTCGGCGACCGCGTCCGCCTCGACCTGCACACCGGTGGCCACGAGGCGGGTCGCGAGCCACATCTCCTGCGCGCCCAGCGCCACCGCCAGCCCGGCGCGGACCGCGGTGCGCGCGTCGTCCCAGCGGTGCTCGGCCGCGGCCAGCCGGGCGCGGAGGGTGGCGAGCTCGGTGCCGTACTGCACGTCCTCCTGCCCGTCGAGCACCGTGCCGCTGCGCTTGAGCAGGACGGCCGCGCCCGCGAGATCGCCGCGGCGGAGCAGGATGTCCGCCCGCGGCAGGTCGACGAAGACCCAGTTGAACGGGTCGGCCGCCGGGTCGTCCGGGTCCTGGGTGGGGTCGGTCGCCTCGTCCCAGCGGTGCAGCTCGGCGAGCGCGCGCACGACGTTGCCGACGATCGGCAGCAGGTAGATGTCGAAGCCGTACTCGGTCGCCCGCTCGACCCCCTGCCGGGCCATGGCCAGCGCGTCGGTCTGCCGGTCGGCCCAGATCAGCGACTCCGACGTGTTGACGTAGCCGACGCCGATGAACCGCGGGATGCCGCTGCGGTCGGCGAACTCGCGGTGCCGGCGCAGGTGCTCGACACCCTCGTCGACGTGGCCGAGCATGACGTGCCCGGTGCCGAGCGCGGTGAGCGCGCGGTTGGTGGCCATCGGGTCGTCGTTCGGCAGGAGCGACCCGGCGCGGCGGACGGCGTCGAGGTGCCGGCTCGCGAGCATGTCGAGCATCATCAGCCAGGACTCGATGCGCAGCCGGGCCGGCGAGTCGGCCGGAACGAGCCGCACGCTCTGCCGGCTCGCGGTCCGGGCGAGCGCCCAGTTGCCGGCGCTGCGGGCCTGGTAGGACAGCTGCTCGTAGGCGAGCGCGACGTGCTCGGCACCGGCCTCCTCGACCAGCTCCGCGATCCGCGCCTTGGTGAGCTCGACCGCGCGCTGGTTGTGGCCGGCGAGGCTCGCGGCCTCGGCGGCGCGCTCCAGCAGCACGTCGTGGGTGAGCCCCGCCGGGTGCTCGGCGACCTCGTGCCAGCGGCGCAGCGCGCGCTCGTAGTGGGCGTGTGCCTCGGCCGGCGCGAGCCCGTCGACGGCGGCGGCCGCGGCTTCCACGGACGCGGCCAGCGCGCGGGCCGCGTCGCCGGCGGCGTCCCAGTGGTGGGCGAGCTCGGCGGCCGCGCCGGCCGCTGACCGGGCGCCCAGCTCCGGGTGCTCGGCGAGGTGCGCGGCGATGCGCGCGTGCGCGGCGCGGCGCTCGCCGGGCAGCAGGTCGCGGTAGAGGGACTCGTGGATCAGCGCGTGCCGGAAGGCGTAGGAGTCGGGACCGGTGGTGGTGAGCTGGCCGTGGTCGACGAGCTCGCGGAGCGCCGGGCCGAGGTCGGTTCCGGGCAGCGCGTCGAGGCCGGCGAGGAGATCGTGCGGGACGGTCCGGCCGGCGACCGAGGCCAGGCGGGCGACGCGCTGGGCGTCGGGGGACAGGCGGGCCAGCCGGGTCAGGACGATCTCGCGGACGGTGCGCGGGACGTCGCCGGTGCCGGGCCAGGCGGCGAGCAGCTCCTCGGTGAAGAAGGGGTTGCCCTCCGCGCGGGCGACGAGCGCGTCGACGAGGTCCTGCGGCGGCTCGGTGCCCAGGACGGCCCTCGCGAGCGCGGCCACGCCGGGCCGGTCGAGCGGGGCGAGGTGCAGCCGCTCGGTGCGGGGCGAGCGGGCCAGCTCGGCGACGAGGGTGGCGACGGGGTGGTCGGCGGTCAGCTCGTCCGCGCGGCAGGTGGCGACCACGAGGACCGGGGCGTCGGCGAGGGCGCGGTGGAGGTGGCGCAGCAGGTCGCGGGTGGAGGCGTCGGCCCAGTGCAGGTCCTCGATGACCAGCAGTACCTGGTCGCCGGCGCGGGTGATGGCGTCGGCGACCCGGCGGTAGGCCGCGGCCCGGTCCCCGGTCGCCGGTTCGGCGAAGAGCTGGGGGAGGGCCTCGGCGAAGGGCGCATAGGGGAGGTCTGCCTCGAACTGGAGGCAGCCGCCGGTGAGCACCGTGGCTCGGTCGGCGACCCGCGCGGCGAACGCCTGCACCAGGCGGGTCTTGCCGACCCCGGCGTCGCCGTCGACGAGGACGAGCCGGGTGTCGCCGGGCAGCAGCGAGTCGAGCACGGCGAGCTCGGCTCGCCGACCGACCAGCTCCGGTACCGACACCCGCCGCGCCACGCGGTGAGTATCGCTCAGTCCTGATGAGACGAGACACTCAGCTGATCTCCGTGCGCGGCTCGTGGCTCTCGTCGGGGAGGCGGGCCTCGTAGTAGCTGCGGGTCCGGCCGGCCGGCATCGCGAGGACGTCGAGGTAGCGGACGTCGATCACCGGCGCGGACGGGTCGGCGGCGAGGGCGAGGCTCGTGCGCTCGAACCAGTTCTCCTCGGCGCTGGCGCGGCCCGCTAGCGGAACTCGCCGGCCGCTGCGGCGCTCGCCGCCACCCGGGCGGCCCGGTCGGCGGCCGCGGTGTCCGGCCGGGCGGGCGTGGTGAGCAGGCGGTAGTACAGCGGCGCCGACACCGCGCGGATCACCTCGTGCGGGTCGGTGCCCGCGGGGACCTCGCCGCGCGCGATGGCCTGCTCGACGCAGGGCGCCCACTCGGCCACCCGGGTCTCGTAGAAGCGGTGCAGGGCCTCGGCGGTCCGCGGGTCGCACGTGGCCGCCGCGATCACCGCCTTGAACAGCGGGCCCTGCCTCGGGTCGGTCAGGGTTCTCCGCACCAGGCGGGCGTTCGCGCGCAGGTCGCCCAGCAGGGTGCCGGTCTCGGTGCGCGGTGCGGACTCCTCGGCCATCGACACCAGCAGGTCGGCCACGACGCCGGCCGCCGTGCCCCAGCGTCGGTACACCGTGGTCTTGCCGACCTGGGCGCGGCGGGCCAGGTCGGCCAGGTCCAGCGCGTCGAAGCCGCTCGCGATCAGCACGTCCTCGGCCGCGCGCAGGACCGCCGCACGGACGCGGGCGGTGCGCCCACCTGGCCGGACGACCATAACGGGACTCCAGTTCCTTTTAGTGACGACGACGGTGCTAGCTTAACGGAACCACGGAACCATTAAGGAGTAGGCATGGAGTACAGGAGGCTGGGCGCGTCGGGGCTCATGGTGCCGGCGCTCGCGTTCGGGGCGGGCACGTTCGCCGGCCGGGGTGAGCTGTTCGGCGCCTGGGGTGACACCGACGCCCGGGAGGCCAGGAGGCTGGTCGACATCTGCCTCGACGCCGGGGTGACCATGTTCGACTCCGCCGACGTCTACTCCGACGGCGGCTCGGAGGAGGTGCTCGGCGCCGCCATCCGGGGCCGGCGCGACCGGGTGATCATCTCGACGAAGACCGGCCTCCCCACCGGCGACGGCCCCAACGACGCCGGCACGTCCCGGGCCAAGCTCATCCGCGCGACCGAGGCGGCGCTCGAGCGGCTCGGCACCGACTACCTGGACCTGTTGCAGCTGCACGGCTTCGACGCCGCCACCCCGATCGAGGAGACGTTGTCCACTTTGGACGACCTGGTGCGGCAGGGGAAGGTCCGCTACGTCGGCGTCTCCAACTTCTCGGGCTGGCAGCTGATGAAATCCCTTGCCGTGGCGGACAAGTATGGACACCCGCGTTACGTGGCCCACCAGGTCTACTACTCCCTCGTCGGCCGCGACTATGAGTGGGAGCTGCTGCCGGTCGGCCAGGATCAGGGTGTCGGCGCGGTCGTGTGGAGCCCGCTCGGCTGGGGCCGGCTCACCGGCAAGATCCGCCGCGGCCAGCCGCTGCCCGCGCGCAGCCGCCTGCACCGCACCGCGGACTTCGGCCCGCCGGTGCCCGAGGACCGCCTCCACGCCGTGGTCGACGCGCTTGACGACGTGGCCGCCGAGACCGGCCGCGCGGTGCCGCAGATCGCGATCAACTGGTTGCTCCGCCGGCCCACCGTCTCGTCGGTCCTCATCGGCGCGCGGAACGAGGAGCAGCTGCGCCAGAACCTCGGCGCGGTGGGCTGGGAGCTGACATCCGACCAGGTCGCCCGGCTCGACGCGGCCAGCGCGACCACCCCGCCGTACCCGTACTTTCCCTACTATCGGCAGGAAGGCTTCGCGCGGCTGAACCCGGGTCTACCGCTCGGCGCGTGAGCCGTTGGGGGAGTAGCTCGCGTACGCCGGGCCGGGTGCGAGGTCCAGCTCGGCCCAGACGATCTTGCCGTCCGGGTAGGTCTCCTGTCCCCAGCCGCGCGAGTAGGCCTGGACGAGCAGCAGCCCCCGCCCGCCGGCGTCGTCGGGCGTGCGCGGGGCGGCGGCCTCGGGTGACCCGTCGCTGACCTCGACGCGTAGCCGGTCCCGCGTGCGGCGCAAGGAGACGCGGAAGGGCGCGCGGGCGTGCCGCAGGGCGTTGGCGGTGAGCTCGTCGATCACCGAGAGCGCGTCGACCAGCACGTCGTCCAGGTCGGCGAGCACGGTCCGGGCCCATTGACGGACCCGGCCGAGCTCGGTCAGCTCGCCGCCGATGAGGAGAACCTGCGCCGGCTCAGCCGTCATTGACCCCGTCCCTCGCCCGCTCTTCGATGGGTATCCCTGGTCAGGATTACCCGACCAGCCGACAAGCATGCAAGCGTGCCAGCGAGCCCGACCAGCAAGACGTTTCCGAGACGAGCGCCGACGAGAGCCGCGCCGCGGAGGCGCGGCCTCTGGCCCCCGGTATCCATTCTACGAAGGCCGACCGACAAGAACGGCCGAGCAACCGGGGCCCCTGTGGACAACTCACCGAACCCGGAGCGACCCCGGCCCCCGCGCGGGCGCCCGCGAACTCTAGGACTCTCCATATCAGTTGGGCCAAGTGTGCCTCGAGTTGTTGACTTGACCACCAGGTCCCATGTAAACACAGCAATACACAGATGGAACGGCGGCAAATCCACATGTACGCAGAAGAGCGGCAGCAGCACATCGTCGACCGGGCCCGCCGTGAGGGCCGGGTCGACGTCGCCGAGCTCTCCGCCGAGCTCGCGGTCACTGGGGAGACGATCCGGCGTGATCTGTCCGTGCTCGAGCGGCACGGGCTGCTGCGCCGGGTGCACGGTGGCGCGATTCCCGTGGAACGGCTGGGGTTCGAGCCCGCGCTCGCCGCGCGGGACACGTTGCTCACCGCGGAGAAGGACCGCATCGCCAAGGCCGCCCTGGCCGAGGTGCCGGAGGAGGGCTCGATCATCCTCGACGCCGGTACGACCACCGCGCGGTTGGCCGAGATTCTTCCGGTCGACCGGCAGCTGACCGTCCTCACCAACGCGCTGCCGACCGCTCTCTCGCTCGCCACCCGGTCCAACGTCAACGTCCTGTTCGTCGGCGGCCGGGTCCGCGGGCGCACCCTCGCCTGCGTCGACCCGTGGGCGATGGAGGCACTCGCGCAGAGCTACGTGGACGTCGCGTTCGTGGCCACCAACGGGCTGTCCGTCCAACGTGGACTGACCACGCCGGACCAGGCGGAGGCCGCGGTGAAGACGGCGATGATCGCGGCCGCGCGGCGGACCGTGCTGCTGGCCGACCACACCAAGGTCACCACCGACCACCTGGCCAGGTTCGGCCAGCTCTCCGACATCGACACGTTCATCACCGACACCGGCCTCGACGAGCGAACCGCCGCCGAGATCGAGTCGCACGGGCCGAGGGTGGTGCGAGCTTGACCGCCGACGTACTCGTCGCCGCGGAGGCGGCATCGTGCACCGCCGACGTACTCGTCGCCGCGGAGGCGGCATTCGGCACTGCCGACGTACTCGTCGCCGCGGAGGCGGCATCGTTGACCGCCGAGGTACTCGCCTCCGGGGAGGCGCCGTGATCGTGACCTTGACACTGAACCCCAGCCTGGACCGCACGATCGAGATCGCCGAGCTCACCAGGGGCGCGATGATGCGCGCCACCGCCACCCGCCTCGACCCCGGCGGCAAGGGCGTCAACGTGGCGCGGGCGCTGGCCGCGCACAAGATCCCGACGTGCGCGGTCGTCCCGCGCAACGGGCCGGAGGGCACCCAGCTCACCACGCTGCTCGAGGTCGAGGGCATCGACGTCTGCGCCGTGCCGGTCACCGGTCACACGCGCTCCAACGTCAGCCTCGTCGAGCCGGACGGCACGGTCACCAAGATCAACGAGCCGGGTGGGTCGCTGCGCGCCGACGACCTCGAGCGGATCGTCACGGCGACGTTGTCCGCGGCGGTCGGCGCGGACTGGGTGGTCGCGAGCGGCAGCCTGCCGCCGGGGGTGCCCGACAGTTTCTACGGCCGGCTCGGCACGCAGCTCGCCGAGTTGGGCGTGCGGTTCGTGGTGGACACCTCCGGTCCACCGCTGGCCGCGGCGCTGGCCTGCCGGCCGGCGCTGGTCAAGCCGAACCGCGACGAACTCGCGGAGTCGGTGGGGTTCCGGATCGACACGGTCGCCGACGCGGTGCGCGCCGCGGAGGCGATGCGGGTCGCGGGGGCGGAAGCGGTCCTGGCCAGTCTCGGCGCGGACGGCGCCGTGCTGGTCGACCAGCAGGGGGTGCGTTACGGCGAGTCGCCGGTCGACCGAGGGCGTAGTGCCGTCGGTGCGGGCGACGCGATGCTCGCCGGATGTCTCGCGGCCGGGACCACCGGCGGCGACGTGCTGACCGAGGCATTGGCCTGGGGTGCGGCGGCGGTCCGGTTGCCGGGCAGCCGCATGCCGGGTCCTGCCGACGTCGACCGGGACGGCGTGCACGTCCACGCCGAGCCCGACCTCTCGCGGCCGCTGAGCGGCTCGCACCAACCGCACGGAATGGAGCAGATTCGATGACGAGTTTGCCGACAGGTGTGTCGGACCTGAAGCACTTACAGGGCAACAGCTTCCGCGCCAGGGTGCAACGCTTCGGCGGCAACATGGCCGGAATGATCATGCCGAACATCGGCGCGT